>JBDGUY010000096.1:0-6678 GCA_039585935.1 Gemmatimonadota bacterium | reverse complement strand
CCAGTCTTACGGTCTGCTCCCTGCGGGAGACCAGGTGCATTTCAATGCGCGCCTTCTCTGCATCGTAGAACCCTCTGTGCTCGAATTCTTCCAGGTCGAAATTCGCGACGAGCTCCCGGTTCATGACTCGCAGCAGATTCAGGTTGAACTCCGCGGTGACCCCGGCGGAATCGTTGTATGCTTGCTCCAGGGTCTCCCGGTCCTTCACGAGATCGAATCCGATCAGGAATCCGTCCGCCGGGGTCATCTCATTGGCCACGCTTCGCAGAAAGGTATCCGCTCTGTCCGGGTCGAAGTTTCCGATCGTCGAGCCGAGGAATGCCAGAAGCCGGCGGCGACCGGGAAAAGGCAGATCGTGCGGGCGCTCGAAGTCACCGATCACGCCCTCCACCTGGAGTTCCGGGTACTCCAGGGCGAGGGCTTCCGAAGCGCGCCGTGACGCATCCGCGCTCACATCCAGCGGACCATATCCATACAGCAGACCGTGACTCCGCATCGAGTCGAGAAGCACTCGAGTCTTCGTTGCGCTACCTGATCCGAACTCGATCAGGACTCCTGGCCGGAGGTCGCCAACGAGGTCCGGAGCCCAACTGTCGAGGATCGACTTCTCGGCGCGAGTCTGGTAGTACTCGGGCAGCCGGGTGATCGCCTCGAACAACCGCGACCCGCGGGCATCGTAGAAGTACTTCGGTGACATGGTTTTCGGAGTCGACGTGAGTCCCTGCCGCGCGTCCTCGGCGAGACGGTACGGACTGGCACGCTCTTCGAGCCGGTTGTGCAGCACGATTCGATGTCCCGGACGGTTCGAGTCCGAATCGAGCTTCTCTCCGATACCGGTCGGCCGGTTCTCAGACATCTCTTGCCAGCCTGACCCCGGCAAAGATCTGCCTGCGGATCGGGAAATCCCAATTCCGGAACGAGCAGCGCGCGACCGTCGGGCGTGTGGCCCACGAACCTCCCTTCAGCACCCGGTACTCGGAGCCGAAGAACACGTCGGAATACTCGTCATAGGGAAACGCCGTAAATCCTGGATACGGTTGAAACGAGGACCGCGTCCATTCCCATGTGTCCCCGAGCATTCCCCAGCACCCGAAAGCGCTACTTCCTTCTGCGTACGAACCGACCTGCGCGGGTCCGAACCGCATTTGATCTAGGTTCGCGCGGACCGGCGATGGATCTTCGTCACCCCATGGAAACCGACGGGATCGACCCGAATCTGGATCCCATGCGGCAGCCTTCTCCCACTCGATCTCTGTCGGGAGGCGGGCCCCGGCGAATCGGGCAAATGCTTGCGCCTCCCAGTAACACAGATGCATCACCGGCTCGAGCGGCAACAGTTCGGATTCCCCGATCGATGACCGGCGGCGCCACGCAGACAGGCCCGCGCCACTTGACGCTTTTTTCGCCACACCCGCATCGGGCGGCCCGGCTTCGCCAGGCAGATGCCAATCACCGGGTGCGGCGAGACCGGCCTCCAACCTCCAGCGCCAGCCCTCTCGACTCCAGAGTTGGGGATCCTGGTATCCGCCGGCGGCGATGAACTCCAGGAACTCAGCGTTCGTCACCGGATGACGACCGATCTCGTATTCACCCGTCGTGGCGTCCCAGCCCGGCCTTTCGTTGTCATAAGCGAACCGGGACGTGGCATTATCACCCATGTGGAACCGTCCGGCGGGAACCCGAACGAACCCGGCCGTGGGTGCGCCGGGATCGGGCTCCGGGATCGCCTCTCGCCGTGCGGGCAGGTACGTCTCGTGTTCCATCAACATCACGGCCTGCAGAATCGTCTCCTGGTGCTGTGCTTCGTGATCGCGAACCATCTCGTACACGAGTCCATTGCGCAGCAGGGGGTTTGGCGAGTCCAGGTCCACCGCCTCCAGACCTTCCAGCGCGGCAATCCGGGTTGCCTTCAACCTGTCGTATAAAGCCTCTGTGCCTGGCAGGTCCAGCTCTCCGCGTCGGGAGCGCGGGGTTCGAAAGGCATCGAACGCCTGTTCAATCGCCTGTTCCGAGAATGCTTCGCCAAGCCCCCGGACAAGCCACAGATCCTCAAACGCGGCTATGTGCCCAAGGTCCCAGGCGACAGGACTCAACAGCGGTGAGTGCTGTCGGTGCAGCTGGTCACCGGACAGGGACTCGACGAGCGTCAGGGTCCTTGTACGGACGTCCTCGAGCCCTTCGCGCAACTCGTCCCGGGACAAAGACATTTGCCGGGAGAATGGGGTTCGTCCGTTGCTCACATGGCCTCAGTTCTCTGTATTGCCTGGCTGACACCCGCCGGGATGGCGAATTCAAACGGCCATAGAATTCCCCAACCACTCTACCTGAAATATATGCAGCCAGCGTCTCCCGCTGCATCCGGCACTCCGGGAACCGTTTCGGGTATGGCGTTGGCGAAGATCGAATCCGTCCCTCACTGCAGACAACACACCGAGAACCGGAAGAATCAAATGGCCGACCAGCGCATCCGCTCCGGCGGTAAAGTACACGCCAGCGAAGACGAAGCCCGCCGTGTTGCGGAGGCCGCCCGTGAAAGTGAGTGGGAGAACGCGACCTTCGTTCGCGATATGTTCTTCGGCGACTTTCGCTTCGATCTGATCGATCCGTATCCCGATCCAAACGAATTCATCTCGGACGGGTGCCGTAAGTTCCTGGACGAACTGCGCGTATTTCTGCGCACAGAAGTCGATTCGGAACAGATCGATCGGGATCGCAAGATCCCCGAGCATGTCGTGAGGCGGCTGCGCAGGATGGGGGCATTCGGACTCAAGATCCCGACCGAATACGGTGGCCTGGGCTACGGCCAGGTCGAGTACAACCGGGTGATGGAGACGCTGGGAAGCGTCGATGGCAGCCTCGTCGCGCTCCTGTCGGCGCACCAGTCGATCGGAGTTCCCCAGCCGCTGAAACTGTTCGGGACCGAAGAGCAGAAGAAGAAATATCTTCCCCGCTGTGCCGCCGGTACGATTTCGGCATTCGCGTTGACGGAAGACGACGTCGGCTCGGACCCTGCTCGCCTCAGTACCACTGCGGAGCTCAGTGAAGACGGAACCTACTACCTCCTCAACGGCGACAAGCTCTGGACGACCAACGGATCGGTTGCTGAGCTCCTGGTGGTAATGGCCAGAGATCCAGCCACGAAGAAGATATCCGCGTTCATCGTGGAGACAGATCGGGACGGAGTGGAATTGTTGCAGCGTAACCACTTCATGGGCATCAACGGAATCGAAAACTCGAATTTCAGATTCACGGATGTCCGGGTGCCGCGAGAGAACCTGCTCTGGGGTGAGGGCCGGGGACTCAAGCTCGCTCTGATCACGCTCAATACAGGTCGCCTGTCGATCCCGGCCGTGGCTGTCGGAAGTGGAAAGACGGCCCTGCAGTTCGTTCGCGAATGGGGATCGGAGCGGGTGCAGTGGGGCCAGCCGGTAGGCAAGCACGAGGCGGTGGCACAGAAGATCGCCTTCATCGCCTCGATGACGTTCGCCATGGAAGCCGTCGCCGAACTGTCCGCAATCATGGTGGACAGAGGCGGATTCGACATACGTCTCGAGGCGGCGATCGCCAAGCTGTTCAATACGGAATTCGGCTGGCAGTTAATCGATGAGGCCGTTCAGACACGTGGGGGACGGGCATATGAACGTGCAGACTCACTGCTCGCGCGAGGCGAGAAGCCGGTTCCGCTGGAGAGAATGCTGAGGGACTTCAGGATCAACCGCATATTCGAGGGCTCGAGCGAGATCATGCGGCTGTTCATAGCCCGGGAGGCGCTCGACAAGCACCTGGAGGTGGCCGGTCCCCTGGTCGAAGGAGATCTTTCGTTCTTCAGAAAGCTCGTGCTGCTTCCGAAAGTCATCGCGTTCTATGCGGTGTGGTATCCGAAACAATGGCTTCCGCGAGGCAGAGTCCCGAGGGACTATGGCGCGCTCCGGACACACATGCGGTATGTGAGCAGGACGTCGCGGCGGTTGGCCCGCAAGCTGTTTCACAAGATGGTGCGGTACGGAGCCGGGTTGCAGCGACGTCAGATGCTGCTGTTCCGCGCGGTGGACATCGGTGCCGAACTGTTCGCCATCGCGGCTACGGCGGGACGCGCGCAGATGCTCGTGCGCACCGGCAGCCCGGATGCTGATCGGGCGGTAAAGCTCGCCGACCTGTTCTGCCGCCAGGCTCGTCGCCGTGTCGATCTTCTGTTCCGCATGCTCGACAGCAACGATGACGTCCGGTCGTATGACATGGCTCGCGCTGTGCTGGACGGCGAATATCTGTGGATGGAAGAGGGCATCGTAGGACTGCAGGAGAATCTGAGCCTCCCAGACTACGTCGGCTCCACACCGCCGGCATCGGGCGAAATCCGGGACACGAGCTCGGAAAAGGAGAGAATCAGTCCCGGACCCTGAGCATCACCTTGCCGAGGTTTCGGTTCTCTTCCACGTAGGAGTGGGCTTCCGCGGCTCCCGCCAGCGGGAAGACCCGATCGACGACCGCTTCGAGTTCGCCCGACTCGAAGCGCGGAGACAGCTCGCGATGCACCCGTTCTGTGAGAACGGTCTTCTCGTCGGCACTCCGTGAGCGAAGGACCGTCCCGATCACCTTGAGACGGCGACGCATCAGGACACCGAGGTTGATCTGCGCCATCGTTCCGCCCATCAGCCCAACGAGCAGCATTCGGCCCCGACCGGCAAGGCTGGCGACGTTTTCGCTCCAGTAGGTCGCCCCCACGAGGTCCAGCACGACATCGACCCCGCGTCCCGAGGTTTCCCGGCGGATCACGTCGCGGAACGATTGACTGGTATAGTCGATCGGCACGTCGAGGGGCAGACCGCGCTCGGCGATCGCTTCCAGCTTCCCGGCTGAGGCCGTACCAAAGATGCGCGAGGCACCGAATGCCCGGGCCACCTGCAGTGCGGCCGTACCGACGCCGCTTCCAGCTGCATGAATGAGCACGGTCATTCCTTCGCGCAGTTCGCCCTGGACGACGAGCGCGTCGTAGGCAGTGAAGAACGCCTCCGGGACGGCCGCTGCCTCGACGAACTGCAGCCCGACCGGAATCCCGAGCACATGCGAGTAGTCCGTCACCACGTGCTCGGCGTATCCGCCTCCCCCTAGGATACCCATCACCCAGGAACCGACGACGGACACGTCGACACCCTCCCCTACTTGTTCGACGGTGCCCGAAAACTCGAGTCCCGGGATATCGGCGGGCCAGCCGGGCGGCGCCGGGTAGCCGCCTCGTCGCTGCAGCAGATCGGCTCGATTCACGGCCGTCGCGTGCACAGAGACACCGAGTTGGCCCGGGCCGGGCTGGCCGGGCTCGACATCAACGAGCTCGAGGACATCGGGATCACCCGAGCGCAGGATTCGAATCGCTTTCATTGTCGGACCTCCCCCGACCTAGGAGTACCGTGGGAGGGCTGGCTTGATCCACTCCCGAACGCGACACGACACCTCAGCACCATCGTCTTGCCCGACATCGCGTGCCGCACGACGTTCCGGGTTCGTCAGTTTCGTACTCCGGACCGCATACACCAGACTCAAGGCTCCGCAGAATGCCGATCCAGTCGCGCCAGGCGATCACGGGCATCATGTTGATCGCTGCGATCTTCCTTCCCCCTCTGATCTTGGACGTCTCCATTCAGGCACAGGAGCCGCCGCCTGACCCGGCTCGGGAGCTCGAACGGTTGGCTCGCTCGGATCGAGTCGAGACGATTCGAATCGGCGAGTCGCCGGGTGGACGAGCTGTTTCCCTGGCGCGCGTATCCGGCCGCGGATCCGACGACGCCCGGCCAACTCTTCTGGTCGTGGCCGGCGCCCGGTCGGCGCACCGGATCGGCATCGACGTGGCCCTCGCCTTCGTCGAGCGTCTGTCCCAGGAGTACGGCCGTGATTCGGCGATCACCGCGCTCCTGGACCGCTCCACGGTGCTTGTCCTCCCGTTGCTGAGTCCGGATGCCGCCGAGGGAACGAGGCGGAGTCCGATCCGGGAGCAGGTCTGGAACGAATCTCCACATGATGACGACCGGGACGGAATGGTCGACGAGGACGGTCCGAACGACCTGAACGGAGACGGCTTGATCACGATGATGCGAGTCGCGGATCCTACCGGCGAATGGACCGAGGACGCGGACGATCCGGGTCTGATGAGGATCGCCGATCCGGCCAGTGGAGAGCGCCGCGGCTGGCGCCTGCTGACCGAGGGAGTGGACGACGATGCCGACGGTCAGTGGAATGAGGACCCCCCGGGAGGCGTCGACGTCGGCCTGAACTTCCCACGCGACTACCCATGGTTTGCCGCGGGCGCCGGCGACCATGCCATCTCGGCGCCCGAGGCTAGAGCCCTCGCCGAACTCCTCACGAATCGGGAGGATATCGCCGCCGTTGTCGTCCTCGGGATGCAGGACAACCTGCTTTCCCCCTGGAAGTCGAAACCGGGAGATGGCGCGGGATCCTCGGCGGAAGGACGAAGACAGAGGATTCGGCAGCCCCTGAGTACAGTTCTCGACGACGATTCTCCGTGGTTCGCGGAGATCTCTCGCAGGTACCTCGAGGCCACCGGCCGCTCGGGCGCGGACAGTCTCGGAATCGCGCCGCCGGGCGGAGACCCGCTGTCGTGGGCCTACTTCCACATGGGCCGGTGGGCATTCGGCTCCTCCGTGTGGACGCCTCCTGTCATCTCCG
>JBDGUY010000095.1:0-6680 GCA_039585935.1 Gemmatimonadota bacterium | reverse complement strand
CCTGCGGATATCCCAGATTCGAAACCAGAAGTCCGCATCGTGGTGGTCGTAGTAAGTCGGCATGTGATCTCGCTCGTCGGGAAACTCGCCCGGTACGTCCTCGGCGGTGACCTCGACGAGGTGCGCGACGTAGAGTGAACTGTAGTCCGTCAGATAGAGGTGGGTCTCGATCCCGGCGTCGATCTGCGAGGAAAGCTCCAGGATCTCGCCGGCGTGCGGCAGCGGGGCCTGTCGATTCGGCGACCGGAGCTTGGCCCACCACACGTATACGTCGTCGTCATCGGATCGGCCTTCATGACGGGCCGCGGCCCAGCGCAGCAGCACCTCCAGGTGGCGGTCCATCGCGTCGTCGGCATAGGAGGGATTCCATACGCTCAGGAGATGCCTGGGTAGTCGGGGCTGTCGCATGATCCCATGTCAGTGGTTCGGGACACCTGCAGGGGCGCCCGAAGCGGACGACCCGAACATTCCCCGTAAGGATATGAAGGCCCTCCGACAATCGAAAGAAGGGTAGACGCGGTGTCCCGTCTGCCGCCCCGCTCGACCCCGTCTTCTCAGCCGCCTGTTGCGAAGGTGTCGCAGGCCCCCAGCTCGCCCGTCTCAAAGCCTACGGACAGCCATCGGGCGCGTTGCTCGGAGGTACCGTGAGTGAACGACTCCGGGCTCGCGGCTCTCCCGGCCTGCCGCATCAGCCGGTCGTCTCCGATCGCGGCCGCAGTCTGAAGACCCTCCTCCAGGTCTCCGTCATCAAGCAACGGGATTCCGGTCGCCCGAAGTTCGTTCTCGTTCGCGTGATGGGCCCACACACCTGCATAGCAGTCGGCCTGCAGCTCCAGCATCACGGACAGCTGGTTGGCCTGCGCCCGATTGCGTGCCGCCTGCTGCGCCTGCCGCACCCGATCCGAGGTCCCGAGCAGGTTCTGCACGTGATGGCCGATCTCATGTGCAATCACATACGCCCCCGCAAAGTCGCCCTCGCCTCCGAGCCTCTCGAGTTCATCGAAGAAGCCGACGTCGATGTACACCTGTCCATCCAGCGGGCAGTAGAACGGACCCGTGGCGGCCGAATTGAAGCCGCACGCAGAGTTCACCACGTCCGTGAACAGTACGAGAGTGGCGGGCTGATACGTGAGACCTTCCTCCGCGAAGATCTCCGCCCACGTGTCCTCCGTGTAGGCGAGGACGCTGCTCACGAAGTCGGCCGCCACATCTTCCTCGGCGGTCGGGGCGCGCGTCTGAACCGGTTGGCCGCCGGCGGTTGCCTCGAGCACCATCATCAGGATGTAGAGCGGGTCGCCCCCCAACAGCAGGCCCAGGCCACCCATAAGCAGAGCCGTGCCACCACCGATCGCTCCTGCCTTCTTGACCTTCTGGCCGCGTCGATCTTCGACGTTCGTACTGCGACGTCCCTGTTGCCATTTCATTCGGCTCTCCCCCGTTCGCTGATGCCCGCTCATGTTCGGACTCGGGCGTTCGTCACGCACAAAGTACATGCCTGTCCTAAGAGGTTCACGTGCCCTTTGGTCCAATTGGCGATCGCCGGCGACGACAAGGTGCGAAGGGGTATCAGCCGAAGTAGGTTTCCGGGTCTTCTGGCGGACCGTTGTTCCCGCCGGGTGCCTGAAACGGCGAATCATTCGAGGTATAGATGCGGAAATCAGCGGCCCCTGCAGCAATCCTTTGTCTGACAGCGGGACTCTTCGGAGCGTGCAACGACAGCACCGGGCCGGAGACGCATCGTGAGTATTTCGGCTCGCAGGTCGCACCGGGGCCCGTGAACGTTCTGAGCGCGGAAGTCGAGGTCCGGGCGGTGGGATACGACTCGGTCGTGCTTCGCTATGCCCGGGCAGGCGAGAACGCACGGAGAACTCCAGCGTACGCGTTCGGCCTCGACAGCATCGCCAGCCCGGCCCTGCTCGGATTGGCGGCGAGCTCATTCTATACGGTCGAAGTCATCCTCGTGGGACCGGGTGAGACGGTGGCAGAGACGTTCGAGACGAGTACTGGAGCGCTGCCGGCATGGATTCCCACGGTAACGCCCATCGGGACCGATACGACGCCAGGGTATCTCCTGCTGTCGATTCCCGACGGTCCGGTAATCGTCGACAACCGGGGCACGGTGGTGTGGTATCGCTACGATCCCGATATCACCCTCGTGAACTTCCAGGCGCACTCGTCGGGCGACTACACCTCATACGGCCTGACCAACGAGATCAGGGCGTACCGGGTGCTGGATGAACTCGGACGCGAGACCGGGCAGATCGAATGCGTCGACTACGAGACCCGGCCGCACGAAGTCCGGATCCGGGCCGACGGCACCCGTTGGGCGCTGTGCAATGACATGCGTGTGCAGGACCTGACGGAGTACGGAGGTGCTCCGAATTCTCAAGTTATCTGGACGGTGCTGCAGAAACTGTCGCCCGAAGGAGTCCTCGAGTGGGAATGGCACTCCGCGGATCACTTCGATGTAACGGACGGCGCAAACGAGATCAGCGGTGGCTCGATCACGCTGAACTTGACCCATGGAAACGCGGTGGATTTCGACACCGACGGAAGCCTCGTGGCGTCGTTCCGCAACTTGAACGAGATCACGAAGATCGATGCGGTGACGGGCGACATCATCTGGCGCATGGGCGGAAAGAACAACGAATTCGCTTTTCCGGCGGACCCGAAGGGGGCGTTCCAGCGACAGCACGGCCTCCGGGTGGTCGGACCAGGCGTGATCCAGCTGCTCGACAACAGCGATATCCCACCCAGTCGAGTGCTGCGCTACTCCGTCGACGAGGGTGCCCGCACGGCCACGCTGCAATGGGAGTACATCGACGGTCCCGAGATCCATACATTCGTGGGCGGGAGCACCCAGGTCTACGCCGACGGTGGGGCGCTGGTGTCGTTCGGACGGGAAGGACGAGTGGTCGAATTGGACGAGTTCGGGCAGAAGCGCTGGGAGCTCACCGGAATCGACGATCTTTATGTGTTCCGGGCGCAGCGGATTCCTTCCCTGTACGCATCCGAGAGAACCGCAGCTCCGTGATCGTTCGACCGCCGATCGGTCTCGTTCGCCTCGTCCTGGCCGAATATCGCCTGCCCTGGAATGGAGTTCATGGCCTGCCGCACTGGGCCCGGGTGCTCGAAACGGGCTTGCGACTCGCAGCTGAGACCGGGGCTGATCCCCAGGTCGTCGCGCTGTTCGCGCTGTTCCACGACAGTCGTCGCACGAACGAGGGGTGGGACGAAGGCCACGGCTTGCGAGGCGCCGAATTCGCAGCCTCCTTGTTCGGCGGGGCCCTGAAGCTCGATCAGCACCGCTTCGACCTGCTCTATCAGGCGTGTGCAGAACATACTGACGGTGAAACGGAGGGAGACGTGACGGTTCTCACCTGCTGGGACGCGGATCGACTCGACCTCGGGAGAGTCCACATCACTCCCAGTCGGAAATACCTGTGCACGGAGCCGGCTCGCCGCGTGGAGACGATCATGTGGGCCGAGAAGCGCAGCAGAGCGGGCTTCGTGCCCGAGATCGTGGACCGAGAGTGGCTGCCGGCCGTGCAGCCCCGGCCATGAGCGGACTCGCCACGCTCGAATCGATTCGCTCCGCCTTCCCAGCCCTGGCCCGCGAGCACGCCGGCTTCCCCGTGGCCTACTTCGACGGCCCTGGCGGTACCCAGGTACCGCGAAGCGTGGCCGATGCCGTCTCTTCGTATCTCTTGCGACATAACGCGAATACGCACTGGGGCTTCCCTACCAGCGCCGAGACAGACCGGATCGTCGCCGACGGGCGGGAGGCTGCAGCAGACCTGCTTGGTGGAGACAGTCGCGAGATCGTGTTCGGACCGAACATGACCACGCTCACATTTCAGCTGGCGCGGGCGCTGGGGCGTCAGTTCGCTCCCGGAACCGAAATCGTCGTGACACAGCTGGACCATCGGGCCAACGTCGATCCGTGGTCGGACATGGCGAAGATGTGGAACTTCGCGTTGCGGACGGTACCATTTCGTCCGTCCGACGGGACCCTGGACTGGGACGTGTTCGACTCGGTGGTTGGCGAGCGAACCGGTCTCATCGCGATCGGCGGCGCGTCCAATGCGCTCGGTACCGTCAACGACGTGCAGAGGGCGGCGCACCTCGCGAAACGGGCCGGGAGCCTGCTGTTCGTCGATGCCGTCCATTCCACGCCGCATCTTCCCACCGACGTCGTGGCACTCGGCTGCGATGCACTGGCTTGCTCTCCCTATAAGTTCTACGGGCCGCATGCGGGGGTGCTGTGGGTGAGGCGTTCCTTGCTGGAGTCCCTGCACGTGTCGAGGCTGCGCCCGGCCAGCGATGAGGCGCCAGAGCGGCTCGAGACCGGGACTCTGAGTCACGAAGCGATCGCCGGCACCACTGCGGCCATCGAATTCCTGGCCGACCTGGATGACGGGCCTGGCGATCGGCGAACCCGGATTCTGCGAGTCATGGAGGCTCTCCACGACCGGGGAGACTCTCTGGTCCGGCAGCTGTGGGGTGGACTCTCGGCGGTCGACGGGGTACGGACTTTCGGCCCGGTGCCGGGAACCGCGGAACGCACTCCGACGGTTTCCTTCATCGTGGACGGTGTGTCCAGCAGTGAAGTGTCGCGCCGGCTGGCCGAGGAGTGTGGAGTGTTCTGTTCGTACGGGGACTTCTACGCTTCGGATGTAGCCGAGCGACTCGGGGTCGAAGCTGAAGGCCTGGTCCGGGCCGGCTGCGCCTGCTACACGACGGAGTCAGAGGTCGATCGTCTGGTCAGGGGTGTAGCGCAGATTGCTGCCGCGGGCTGAATTCAGGACGGACGACGGGGAAACGGGACCGGCATGAAGCAACCACGAGACGACGGTGCAGTGAACCTCGAAGCCGTCGTCGTGCATCTTACCGGCCCGTTCAGAGGTACCCGGCAACACCTGTTCTCCGACGACATCTCGGTCGGCACCGGGCCGGGAGTCGACATTCGATTCCCCAGCGAGCGCGTGCCTGCGGTGGCACCGCACCATGCGGCGCTGCGCAAGACGACCGACGGCTCGTACGTGCTGAAAGTCAGCCCGGGTGAGACCGTGTTCGTCAACGGACAGCCGGCCGAGGAGGTCGCACTTGCATCCGGTGACGTGCTGGGGCTCGGCGAGAAGGGACCGGTGCTTCGATTCGTTCTGCTGCGCGATGCGCCTGTCGGCCATAAGAGCATGTCGGAGGCTTTGCGCGACTGCGTGGACGGAGCCTGGCTCCACAGCGGCAGCAGGATTGGGCGCGTTTGGCACGTGGCGAAGGACCTCCCGCGCGAGCTGTTCACGCAGACGGCTCCGTCGGTCCGGGTGGCGCTGGCCGGTCTCGCCCTGCTCACGATCGGATCGGCGGCGACACTGGCCGTATTCGGATTCCGGCTCGAACAGAGAATCACGGAGGAGGGCCAGAGAGTTCGCGACGTGGAGGCCACGGTCCGCGAGCAGGCGGAGCAGATCTCCGATCCGGAGCTCCAGGCCCGGTTCGACGAGCTCTCACTCGCCCTCTCGTCCCGGGTCGAGGCGCTGGAGCTGTTGAACGATGCTGGACGGAGGATCGTCAGCACCGCCGAACCATCCGTCGTGTTCCTCCAGGGGGCCTACGGTTGGAGAGCCCCCGACGGCCGCCCGTTGCGCATGCTGGCCGGAACAGACGGTCGAATCCTCAGAGGTCCGGGCGGCCAACCTCTTACGAGCCTCGAGGGAGACGGCCCTCCGTTCACCGCCGAATTCACTGGTTCCGGATTCCTGGTCGACGGCAACGGGCTCGTCGTGACCAACAGACACGTCGCGATCCCATGGAGCGTAGACGATGCCACGTCGGAGCTCAGAAATCGGGGATTCGAGCCGGAATTGCGGCTTCTCGCCTATGCGCCGGGAATCGCCGCCCCGTTCGAGGCCGGATACGTGACCTCGAGCCTGTCGAGCGACCTGGCCCTGCTCAGTGCGCCGGAGCTGGCGGCGCACGCCGATCCCCTGCCCCTCAGTTCGGAACCCTCCGGCCCCGGGGATGAGATCCTCGTGCTCGGATATCCTGCGGGAATCAACGCTCTGCTGGCCCGGTCCGGCTCGGTGTTCGTCGACTCGATCCTGGAGTCCCGCCCCGACTTCTGGAGAGTCGTGGAACACCTTTCGGCCTCCGACCTGATTCACCCGCTCGCTTCACGAGGAATCGTCGGCCAGGTGACGCCGGCATCAGTCGTGTACGACGCGGAGACGACCCGGGGTGGGAGCGGTGGTCCTGTGCTCTCCCTCAAGGGCGAGGTCGTAGCGGTCACGTATGGGGTGCTGGAGGGATTCGGTGGCTCGAACCTCGGAGTACCGGTTGGTGAAGTCAGGCGGCTGATCGAAGAGGCGGAGACCCGAGAGCCGTAATCCTCAGAACGCCCGGATGGTGCCCGTCACCCTGCCCTGCTCATCCACGATCTGGATCGGTCCCTGCCAGATATCGTCGTCCAGCCGGATTACCGGCGACGGCTCCGATTCCACGAGACTGAACGAGAGCGCGAACGGGTCCGCGCCGCTGGAGCTGACGGCGTAGCCGAGGTCTGCCAGCGATTCGCTGGTGACCACGCTCAACGGATTCGCACCGAACCCGATCGCGGGGGACATCAACTCGTTGGAAAACACGGACTCACGCCAGTGTCCATTCAGGCTCCCTGCCCCATA
>JBDGUY010000094.1:0-6694 GCA_039585935.1 Gemmatimonadota bacterium | reverse complement strand
ACTCCTCCTGTTGTGCAGTATTCTTGTCAACCTGGGTCTGCTGGGGTTCTTCAAGTACTACAATTTCTTCCTGGCCAACTTCGTAGATGCATTCTCCTTTTTTGGACACGAGATCGGTGCATCTTCGCTGAAAATCGTCCTGCCGGTCGGGATCAGCTTCTACACCTTTCAAACGCTCAGCTACACGATCGACGTCTATCGACGGAAGCTCGAACCGACGCACGATTTCGTTGCGTTCGCAGCTTTCGTCAGCTTCTTCCCGCAGCTGGTCGCGGGACCGATTGAGCGCGCCACGAACCTTCTTCCACAGTTCTTCGCACCGCGCAGGTTTCAGTACGAGAAGGCCGTCGACGGGATGCGACAGATCCTCTGGGGTCTGTTCAAGAAGATCGTCATCGCCGACAACTGCGCTGAGTATGCCAACGAAATCTTCAACAACTCGGCCGGTCAATCCGGCAGCGCGCTGGTCGCCGGTGCATTCTTCTTCGCATTTCAGATTTACGGCGATTTCTCTGGTTACTCGGACATCGCGATCGGAACTTCGCGGCTGTTCGGCTTCAACCTGATGAGGAACTTCGCTTTTCCATATTTTTCCAGGGACATCGCCGAATTCTGGCGACGCTGGCATATATCGCTTTCTACCTGGTTCCGGGACTACCTGTACATCCCGCTCGGCGGAAGCAAGGGAACTGTCTGGATGCGGGTCAGGAACACCTTCATCATCTTTCTGGTCAGTGGATTCTGGCATGGTGCCAACTGGACGTTCATCGTCTGGGGGGCGCTCAACGCGCTCTACATTCTGCCGGTGATGCTGACGAACAGGAACAGGCTTCGCCTGGACATCGTGGCCCAGGGAAAGCTGCTTCCATCGGTGGCCGATGCGTTGAGGATTCTCTTTACGTTCTGTCTCACCCTTCTGGCCTGGGTGTTCTTCCGGGCAGAGAGTGTGGGCCATGCGTTCGCGTATCTGGCAGGGATCGTCTCTCCAACTTTGTTCTCGATTCCAGATCCATTTCCCAAATCAACATTTGCCCTGATTTGTGTCATGCTGGCGGTCGAGTGGCTGGGTCGGGAACAAGAGTTTGCGCTCGCCGGGCTCGGACTGAAGTGGCCTCGGCCTCTACGTTGGGCAATGTACTATTCCATGGTCCTGACTATCCTGGCGATGGCCGGAAAGCCGCAGGAATTCATCTACTTCCAATTCTGATGACATGAACAGATTCCTGCGAAACATAGCGCTATTCTCGGTCGGGCTGATTGCCTGTTTTTCGACAATGTACGCGATCAACGTCGTGACCTCGGTATTCAACGCACCGCGGGTCGAGAGCGAAACTCTCATTGTAGGGAATTCCCACATGCAGCAGGCGCTCAATCCCGCCTTCTTCGAATCGGCGCAAAACATCTCACAGTCGGCCGAGCCGCTCTACGTCACGTACTGGAAACTCAAGAAGCTGTTGCCCCTCAGTTCCGTCTCGACGGTCGTGCTGGGCTTCTCGTATCTCAATCTGTCCCCGCTCAGCAACAGAAAGCTCAGCGATGAACGATGGTCTACCACCTTGTTCAACCGGGTCTACACGATTGCGGATATCGAATCGCTCGAAGGCGTCGAAGTCGATCGGCTGGAATTCTACAGGTCGAAGTTCAAGAATATGTGCCTTTATCCGAAATGGGATCACGCCAGCTACATGGGGGAGTACTTCAACTTCGATAAGAGCGTCCTGTCGCCGCCCGACGAGGACATCGCGAGGCACTACCTGCGCGATGGCGAGAACGTGGACATATCCATGGTAGATATCGCTTTTCTCGACTCGATCGTCGCGCTCTCCGCTCGCGAGAATGTCGAGTTGATCCTGGTCGCAGCGCCGATTCACGAGTCATATTTCAAGCGAATTCCGGACCACTTTATCGCCGGATTCGAGGACACGAAGCGGGAGCTGGAAGCAAGGGGCATCCGCGTGCTCGACTACAGTAAGCTGGATGTCGCCGATGAGGAGTTTCTCAACGTCACCCACTTGAAAGAGAGGGGAGCGACCCGGTTTTCGAAACTTATCAGTAAGCGTATTGACACATCCGAGTGAGTCACCGCCCGGCCTTCCCTCCCACTCGCTACCCGATCGTCTTCTCCGGCAATGGCAATTCCGACAGATAGAGCAGCTCCAGCACGGAGTTCGTTTCCGGCATCAGGAAATAGCAGAACTCGCCGAGCTCGCCGAGGTCGCCGGTCTGGATCAGCTCGCGCCCCTGGGCTGCGAGTTCACTGCGGGCCAGCCGAGCACTTTCCCGGCTCGGGTAGAAGATGCAGCTGTGATGGAAGCCCTCGCCCACTGTCTCCAGGTGCTCCACGTACACGCTGCGCCCGGTGAGCGGTTCTATGAGTTCGAGGTTCGAGTCCCCGATCTGGGCGATCGCGACCTTGAACGTGTAGGGGACATCCGCTCCATGCACGGTGCAAGCGACCGGCGCGATCGTCCACACGGACCACTGAATCGACAGAGAGTCGGCGAGTGACTTCGCCGCCTTCTCAACGTCTTTCACCACCCAGGCGGTGTGGTGCAGTGACCCTGTGTCTCCGACGCCCATCCGGTCCTCCAGCGCGTGGTGTGCACTTCGCTCGTGGCAGTAGAGACTACTCAGGTGGCACTCCGTACGGCAAATCGGCAGCGTCGTCCCAACCGGAATCGAGGTGACATGGACGGCCAGAAGCACGGGCGGCTGTATCGATTCACGGCGGCGGATGTATGTTTGACCGGACCCGATTCTGTTCGCGGTGAGAATTGAACCCCGATGCCAGGCGCCAGGCGCCCTGACCAAACGGAGAGTCTCTGTGAACAATCTCTTTGCCTGGCTGCTGTTTGGCGTCGCCCTGGCCTGGAGCTTCCTGGTCGGAATGCTCGCCGGTGTCGGCGCCGCGGTCGTGGCCCGTCGGTCGACCGACGGGCTGAATATCCTCGTCGCGGTCCTGTTCATGTTCGGTGGTGCTCTCGTGCTGTCCGCGAAGCTGGTGCCGGGCAGTTATCTGATTCTGGGCATTTTCGGATTCGGTGGTGGAATCCTGCTGGCCCTGGCCCTGCACTCGGGAGCCAGGATTCCCCTGTTCCGTGACGAGCTCGAAGTGGTGGTCGAGAGCTTGTCCGGAATCGGAGAGGACGAAGCCCAGTGAGCGAGGCGCGCCCGACTCCAACGTCGGGAGGTCACGGATTCGGGACGGCGCCGGTCTTCCTTGCCTCGATCAGCACCATCCTCGGGGCGATCCTCTTCCTGCGGTTCGGCTACGCCGTGGCCCAGACGGGCTTCGTCGGGACGCTGGCGATCATCGCCCTGGGCCACGCCGTTACGATTCCCACGGCCCTGGCGATTGCCGAGATCGCCACCAATCGGCGGGTGGAAGGGGGAGGGGAGTACTTCATCATCTCCCGTTCCTTCGGGCAGAGCATCGGCGGGGCGATCGGGATCGCGCTGTACATGTCCCAGGCGATTTCGGTGGCGTTCTACCTGATCGCGTTCGCCGAGGCGTTCCGGCCGCTGGCGCCGCTGATCGAGTCCACGATCGGGATTCCGTTCGACCCGCGGATGATCTCGCTGCCCGCGATCGTGCTGCTGCTCGGGCTCATGCTGACGCGGGGCGCGAGCATTGGTGTCGCTGCCCTGTGGGTTGTGGTCAGCGTGCTCGCCGTGTCGCTCGTGGCTTTTCTGCTCGGCCACGCCGTGCCGGGGAGCGAGGAGCAGGCCCCGATCCTGTTCAGCGAACTGCAGATCAAGGATCCATTCATCGTCGTGTTCGCGATCGTGTTTCCCGCCTTCACCGGTATGACGGCGGGAGTCGGGCTGTCGGGCGACCTGGCCAGTCCACGGAAGTCCATCCCGCTCGGGATCATGTCCGCCACGGCGGCAGGCATGCTCATGTATGTCCTTGTCGCCTGGAAGCTCTCCGTTTCGGCTCCCACCGAGATGCTGGCGGACACGACTCGACTGGTGATGTCGGACGTTGCCCTGTGGCCGCCACTGATTCCGATCGGCCTCGCCGCTGCGAGTATTTCGTCGGCGATCGGTTCGATTCTGGTGGCGCCGCGCACTCTGCAGGCGCTGGCCCGGGACCGAATCGTTCCGTCCGAATCGGCTACCCGGGTGCTGTCCGCCGGTGTCGGGGAACTCGGGGAACCTCGGAATGCCACGATCGTCACGGCGGTACTGGCGTTCGTTGTGGCGATGTTCGGGAACGTGGACTTCGTCGCCCGAATCATCTCCATGTTCTTCATGGTCACCTACGGCTCACTGTGCGCGATCAGCTTCCTCGAGCACTTCGCGGCCCGGCCCAGCTATCGGCCGAGCTTCCGTTCACGCTGGTACATCAGCCTGGCCGGAGCCGTGATCTGTCTGTTCCTGATGTTCCAGATGGACCCGCTGTACGCGCTGCTGGCGATCGCCGTGATGTCGATACTGTACTGGGGGATCCAGCGGTCGATCGGACATCAGGACGACCTGGGAGCGATCTTCCAGGGCGTGATGACGCAGATGACGCGGCGGCTGCAGATCCGCCTGCAGAAGACGCCTCCCGATGAGTGGCGGCCCAGCATTATCACGGTGACCAACCGGACGTTCGACCGATCCGCACCGATGCAAATGCTCACGTGGCTCAGCCACCGGTACGGATTCGGGACGTACCTGCATTACATCCAGGGGCTTCTCACGGACGAGAACTACCTGGAAAGCCAGAAGGTGCTCGACCGACTTCTCGCGCTCCAGGAGCAGCGCCAGTCCGGCGTGTTCGTGGACACGATGATCAGTCCTTCGATGAGATCTGCTCTCGCCCAGACGCTGCAGGCCCCCGGAATCGCGGGAGTGGAGAACAACACGGTCCTGTTCGAGTTCTCGGTGCACGATCCGATCGAGGTCGTCCAGGAGGTACGGGACGGAGTGCTGCTGGCGCAAACGGCCCGAATGGACTCGCTGGTGCTGCGGCACGGCGATCACCATTTCGGGAACCGCGCCTCGATCCATCTCTGGCTCACCTGGCACGACTACCGCAACGCCAGCCTGATGATCCTGCTGTCCTACATCCTGCTCGGACACCCGGACTGGCAGGAGGCGGAGCTGTCCATCTTCGCGGCATTTCCCGACTCCCAGGTCAAGGAGCGCACGGACGAGCTGATGCAGCTGATCGAAGAGGGGAGAATCGCGATCTCAGGTCGGAGACTGAAGGTCTTCCCGACCGACGACCGGATCGATTTTTCCCGTCTGGTCGAGGCCAAATCGGCCGATGCCGATCTGGTGTTGATGGGTTTCACCGAGACGAGACTCCAAAGTAAGGGGACCGAGCTTCTCACCCGACACAAGGGGCTCAACGAAGTCCTCTGGGTATCCGCTCGGGAGAGCATCGCCATCGAGTGAGGCCGGGTCCTCGCCCCCGCAGCCTGGACGCTCAAAGGCCCGGAGCGGATTCGCTCCGGGCCTTTGAATGTTCGGGTCCCGTTGCAGGACCCTGCTGGACCACCCGCGGAGAGCGCGTGCTCTCGGGTGGCTCAGGATCTCCTACGGAAGGTTGATTTCTGCGTAGTCGATCGCGGCGTCGAGCAGCGAGTTCGCGTACGCCGAGTTGTGGACTCCACGGTCTCCCGAGTTGTAGACGAAGATGAATCCGTACGCAGCCTCACGCTGCCACTCCGGCCACGTCTCGTTTCCGGTGAACTCGTCGTTGATGTTCTCGGCGAGATCGTCGGCATCGAGGTAGCCAAGCAGCTGGGCGAACTCATCCATCTTGCCCTGGATCGTCGTCTGCACGCCGTTGATGTCGAAGTCCGTGGCGCTAGGATGACAGCCCTGACAGTTCTCGACCGACGGCATGAAGTTGTGCACGATGTGCCCACCGGCGTCCTCGGAGAACGCCATGTGACAGACCACACATCCGTCGGTGACGATCGACTTGTGTCCGCCGGCCGCCCCTGCGCGCTCGTACTCATAGTCCGGGATCTCATACGAGCCGATGCCGAGGAACATGTCGGTCTGCGGGCTGCCGTGCGGCCCGAAGTGCCCGTATCCGTCTGCGATCTGGCCGAGCACATTCGCGTTGTCGCGACGCGCCTTGTGGCACTGCATGCAGGTCTGACCCGGGCCGTATCCCGACGCGGTCCAGGCCGTCAGATCGTCGTCCTCGTCCGGATCCGCCGGATAGGTGTACGAGAGAAGGACGTCATCTTCGGTTCTCAGCTGAGCCTCGTTGCCACCGCCGTCCTCGCCCACGTGGGGATCGTGACAGGTCGGACAACCGATGTGGCTGTACTCGCCGCCGAAGTCGTAGTCGGCGTACGTCGGGTCATACGTCCGAATGAAGCCCTCGGATGTGTGGCAGTAATCACAGCTGCTTCGGCCGAAGCGAGCACCGAGCGCCTCGGGGTCTCCGTCCATTGCCAGAGCGTGCCCCGAGGTCTCCCATTCCGTGATCTGCGCGTCGTGGCAACCCGCGCACAAAGAGTTGTCCCACGTCGAGAAGGAGATCTCAGGCAGATGGGCGTTGAAGTTTGGACCCATCGCACCGTGGCAGGACTCGCACTGCACTCCCTCGAGGTCGGCACGCCGTGCGACACCCTCGTCGGATTCGTCGCCGATGTAACCGCTGTAGCCGTCTGCCGGCTCCACGCAGTTCGCCGGGTCGATCTCGGTGTCACCGAATTCGACCGTGCAGTTGAAGCCCGTCGTG
>JBDGUY010000093.1:0-6706 GCA_039585935.1 Gemmatimonadota bacterium | reverse complement strand
GATCCCCTGCATGTCATGGGCAGGTAGTGACCATTTGAACACCAGGCGCGGTGGCGTCGCCGCCTCGTCGCTCTCCAGCGAGATGCGCGCGAGCTCCAGGCCCGGCTCGACCTCTCGGGTCTCCATCCCGAGGCTGAACGAACCAGGATTCCCTTCAAGCGTCAGCTCGACATCCGCGAGCTGAACGGTCTGGATTTCCTGCGCCCGAGCCGGGTGGACAGCCGAGGCCGCGAAGGAGAGAACCAGCATGATCAGGCCGGGCTTCTTGAGGTCGGTCATGGCTTGATGAGCTCCCGGATCTGTACGTGTTCCACATCGAGTTCGTCCCCGAATCTGGCGAGGACGACATCGTCGCCGATATCCAGCGGACTCAGCCGGTCCGGGAAGTCGATGGAACCCAGCCACTCCCCGTCGGCGGTAAACACGTGCCAGGTACGGATCTCATCGCCCGGTGCCTGGTAGGCGCGCACCCACAGGTTCCCGATCCGATCCACCTCCAAGTCCTCGAACCACGGGAGCGTCTCCGGCAGCGGGAGATCTTCCCACCGTTGGCGCGCCAGATCCCGCTCCTCCTCGTCGTCGGCACTCTCCAGCTGCTCCGCCAGGGCCCGCTCCACCAGATCGGGGGTTACGGGGACGGGCTCGAACGGCAGCCGCACGATCGCCTGGAGAATTCCATCGAGCCCGTATCGCCGAACCTCCGGCCGGCCGCTGTCCCCGATCCACACGCCCGCGGGATCTGCCGCCGTAGCCGTGACCCGCGCGAACGGAGGAGATCCCGAAATCAAACGCGTTCCGCCGGGTGTTTCCGACTGGCGCATGATCACGCGTTCCGTCCCGGGAAATCTTCCAAGCGGCAGGGCAGTAGATTCGCCCGGCGCGGCGACTCGAATCTCCAGCGGATCCCGTCGGACCTCACCGGGCGGCGGCAGCTCGTCCGCGGCGAAATACAGGAAGGAGTACACGGCCCGTCCGTCGGGAAGCAGGGCCTGAACGAACGGAAAACCGCCCTCCTCGACTCCCTCGAGCGCCCTGGCATCGACGAGCGTGCCGTCGGGCGCCCAGCGTGAGATCCTCCGATGCCTGAAGTCGTAGGCGAAGAGAGTGTCTCCAGGCCCGGCCGCGATGGTCATCAACCCGCGGAACTCGCCCGGTCCGTCACCCTCGCCGCCAGCCGTCCAGACGTGCTCGCCGTCGACGTCGAATCGGCGGAGATCATGGCTGCCGAACCCTGATACTACGAAACCACCATCTGAAAGCATGGTCCCGTCGCTGATCTGGAAGAACTGCGTCGCTGCCGGGCCCTCCAGGGCCCCGAGATCGAGGTGGGGAGAGTCCGCGAGCCGCCAGCCGGTGCCTGGCGCCCAGGCCGGGGCCCGGTTCTCCACGACCCTCACACCCGCGCTGTCCCGGACGACAGGCCCACCGGCGACGTCATCGCCCGATGTCGATCCGCCGTCTCCGCACGCGGCGATCCCGATACAGGATCCCGCAATGATCGCCGCCCACACCCCTGCTCTCATCGCCCTGTTCTCCTCATCCGGGTCCTCCGTCAGCCAGCCTGTACATTATCCTTCGACGGGAGACTCCGCCGCACCCGTGCTTTGCTGTCCGACGATCCCGCCCGGTCGTAGCTTTCGCGGTGTGACTCGGAGCCAACGTACCTCAATCCGGGCCGGTCTTCCGGCCCTTCTCGTGCTCACCGCGCTCATCGGGCTTCCGACAGCGGTCCATGCACAGGAAATCCTCCGCAGCGACAGCGATCTCGACCTGCTGCTCAATCACGGCTATCTCGGGGCGTTCTTCGATCCGGGGATCGCGGGATACGAGACCGATGGCCGCAGCGTCCGGGTGCTGAACGTTCCGGTGACATTTACGGTCCGGGATTGGAAGGACCGTGGCTGGGGACTGCGGCTGCGCGTGGGAGGTGTTCTCGGGGTCGAAAATGTGGACGGCGTCGGAGATATCCCCGACGCGCGGCTCGGCTCTTTTGCCCTGATTCCAGGGGTCGAAGTGCCGATTCCACTCAGTCCCCGGTCGCTCCTCAGACCCTTCTTCGACCTCGGTCTGGCGTTCGCACTCGACGATCCCGACGACCTGACGCCCGGAACGGTGGGAATCAGCGCCCTCGGACTGCGCTCGGAATTCGTCTTTCCCTGGAAGAAATTCGAACTCGGCCTGGAGCCCAGGGCGTTCTATAGTGTCACCTGGTCGACGGACGAACTGCGTGACGACTACGGAGTCGTCGGTATCCGGGCTGATGCGCGGTACCCGCTGCTCGGCATCGGGGACAAGACCCTGGCTGGCGTGTTTTACGTCCAGCCTGGCTGGTTCGTCGATGCACTCAACCTGTCTACGGATGGCGCAGAATCGGGAAGTGTGGTCCAGCAGCAGATCGAAGTCGGCGCCGGCTACAACTGGCGCGGGGATGCACCCAGGATCTGGATATTTTCCGTCCCTCCCGTGAGCCTCGGATACAGCTTCGGAGACGGACTCGAAGGGATCCGCCTGCGGGTCGGAGACAGCCGTCTCACGCACCTGCCTCTGGAGACCTGGACGGACCCTCCACGCCCCTGAGACTATCCACGTCCGGCGATTGTGAACTCCCGACGTGATGCTATCTTGCGGGATCGCGACCGGGCTCCCGTCCCGGCTTCGTTTCAGATCCGTGCGTACCCGCCGGCCCCGAGCCAGCGCCTCGATAAGGAAAGACCAATGGAATACCGTCTCGCCCTGATTGGCTTCGGAACTGTCGGGCAGGGATTCGTGGAGATCCTGCGTGACCGGAATGTTCAGCTCACCGAGCAGTTCGGCGTCAACTATCGAATCACCGGTGTAAGCGATGCCCGTCTCGGGAGCATCCACGACCCGGCCGGTTTCGAGCCCGAAACCCTGCTCGATGCCGTGCGCAATGGAGGAGGGCTCGAATCGATTCCGGCGGTCGACCAGGGCTGGGATGCAATGCAGATGGCAGAAGAAAGCGCGGCTGACGTCGTGGTGGAGTTGAGCTTTACCGACCTCGAGACGGGAGAGCCGGCCACGACGCACGTGCGGAAGGCACTGGAGAGCGGCAAGCACGTGGTCACGACGAACAAGGGTCCGGTGGCCCTGCACTGGCCGGAGCTCTCCGAGTTGGCGGCGGAGCGGGGGCTGCAGATCGGCGTGGAGGGCACGGTGATGAGCGGAACCCCGACCGTGAACCTCGGCCTCAACCTCCTCCGGGCGGCCAATATCAGGGCCGTACGAGGTATTCTCAACGGTACCTGCAACTACATCCTGACTCGCATGGAAGCGGGTTCGTCGTACGCGGATGCCCTGGCCGAGGCCCAGGAGAAGGGCTATGCGGAGGCCAATCCGGAAGGGGACGTCGAGGGGTTCGATGCGGCGGGCAAGGTGGTGATCCTCGGGAACCTCCTGATGAACGAGCCGCTCTCGATGTCCGACGTGGACCGGACGGGCATCTCGGGACTCACTCTCGAGGACATCGAATCCGCGACCGCCGCCGGTGAACGCTGGAAGCTGATCGGGTCGCTGGAGCGGGGGCCGGACGGTGTGAAGGCAAGCGTCGCGCCCCAGCGCGTGCCCCTGACGCACCCCCTGTCTTCGGTCGGCGGCGCAATGAACGCCGTCACTTTCGACACGGAATTGATGGGCGAGGTGACGCTGGTCGGCGCGGGAGCCGGACGGGTAGAGACGGGCTATTCAGTTCTGGCCGATCTGCTGGAGATCCACCGGACCCGAACCGGCTGAATCTGCGTCAGTCCAGCGCCTCGAACCTCGGATTGACGGCGTTGTTGTAGATGGAGCCGAATCGGTAGCTGAGACCGAACGACATCCAGTATCGGAAATCGGTTCCCAGTTCGCGCTGCCGAAGCAGGATCTCTTCGTCCGTGGCTTCTCCGGCCCGAAGAGATATCTGGTCCTTAACCCGCGCGACCCCGCCGTTCACATTGAAATCGAGACCGCGGAACAGTCGGACGTTGAGACGCCCGAACAGTTCGACCCGGTGCTTGGATAAATCGTGCAGATACTGAAAAGCCTCGAGCCCGAAGTTCGCGTCGCCCCACGGCTCCTTCATGGAGAAGCCGGCGAACAGGCTGTGTGCGGGTCGGGTTTCTTCGGTCTCACCGAAGATCGTGACATCCACGTAGTTGGCATGTTGGACGCCGATCTCGTACAGAAACGTCAACTGGCGTCGCGTGGACTCGAAGTACGGCCACAGGCTGTATTCGATGGCCGGCGCCACCCAGAATCGATGGTCGTAATTGCTGTACAGGGAGTGACGCCCGTCCAGGGTGCCGCCGACCGACCAGTGGTCTCCGAGGCTCCAGACCTGGAGCAGGGAAGCCCCGTAGTCCTGTCGCACCCCGATGCTCGTCGAACCGTCACTGAGCTCGAAAGAGCTCTCGGAATATCGTCCGAACGTCCAGATTTCCGTTTTGACCTGTTCGGTCGTTCGATTCGCCGAAGCGGACCCCGAGATCGAATAGTCGCTCGTGCGCTCTTCGCCACTGAACGAGCCGCTCGTTCGGAGCCGGAAGATCCAGGAATTCCACGGATCGCCCGCCTCGATATCCGTAAGGAGGCTCTCCTCCGGCTGGCTCCACGTGACTTCGATCTGAGCCGCCCGGGGAGTGCGAGCCACGTACGGGACCAGGCCCAGTTCGATCATCTGCGTCAACTGCGCACGCCGTTCCGCATCGGTGTCCGTTGGACCGGAGGTCTGCAGCAGGGTGTCGCTGATCGCGGCCATGTCCTGCAGGCCGATGAAGGCGAGCGTGTTTTCCCGGCCCCCGGCGCCGGTCTGGCGGGACGTGATCAGCAGGTGCACCTGGGCGACCTGCCGGTCGCGAACCCATGCCACGTAAGGGATCTCACGCCGGATGAAATCGAAGTCACAACGTGTGCGACAGTCGAGAAACACGCGGACGGATTCGGCGAGTTCCTGGTCCGCAATCGACACGGTCCCGGCCGGTTCCTGGGCGGTGGCAGGAGCAGGTGAGAGGAGCAGCGCCGACAGCAGCAAAGTGCGTATGTTCATCAGGGTGCAAGAGACCCGGTCTTGTCCACGGCGACAACCGGTCGGACAACGTGAAAGTCCCAGTTCTCTGGAAATAGTGAGGAATTCACCATGACGGTCATGACAGCGGACGGCGTGCAGGAGTATGTCGAGAAGGCCCGCCAGTATATGTCTGAACGCCAGGCGCACCGCGACAGGGTGCGCAACCTCCGGTTCGATACGATCGCCGTGCACGGGATGTACAGTGCCGAGGAGGCGTTTTCCGGCGGCCAGGGCGGAATCATCGAGCCGATCTTCCCTTCCACTTCGCAGGCCTATCGGGACAGCGACGAGATGGAAGCGGCGCTGTCGTATCGGATTCCAACCTGGTGCTACTCGCGTATCCACAATCCCACGGTTTTCTATCTCGAGGAGACGCTGGCCCTGCTCGAGTCCTACGGCTGCGGCTGTGACGCGACGGGCCTGTGCACTTCGTCCGGTATGTCTGCAATCAAGCAGGCCATAGAACCGTTCCTGGCAAAGCGGAAGTCCGGGGCCGAGAACATCAATTTCGTCTCTGCGGCACAGACATATGGCGGAACGTTCCAGCTGCTCAATGTGCGCATGGCGGAACGGGGAGCACAGGTTCGCTGGGTCCGCGAGCCCTGGAAGATCGAGACGTGGGAGCCGCTGATTGACGAGGGGACGCGCTTCCTGTACGCCGAGATCCCGTCGAATCCGCAACAGGCGTTCGCCGATATCAAGGCGGTCGCGGAGCTGGCCCACAGCCACGGCATCCCGCTGATCGTGGACGCAACCGTCGCAACTCCTTCTCTCATGCGGCCGCTCGAACACGGCGCCGATATCGTGGTCCACTCCCTGTCGAAGACCGCCGCCGCGGGCGGATGCACGATCTCGGGAGCCGTCATCGCGCGCCATGACCTCGTATCCAGGCACCTCGACGACGAAGTGAAGGCGGACTACGGCCTGTGGCTCAAGCTGTGGCCGTTCCGCGATTCGGGCCCCAGCATGTCACCCCTGGTCGCCCACGCGATTCTCGGCGAGGTGCGCACGCTGCGCCTCAAGATGGAGCAGATGTCACGCAACACGATGGAGGTCGCTCGCTTCCTGGTGGACCACCCCGGCGTGGAGCGAGTGGATTACCTGGGCCTCGAGGATCATCCGCTGCACGGGCTGGCCAGGCGGTACATGCAGGTCGTGGACGACGGGACCCCCGCATTCGGCCACCTGCTGTCCTTCAACGTCAAGGGTTCGGCGCAGGACACGCGCGTGTTCTTCGACGGTCTGCAGCGGACCTGGCGTGCCACGGACCTCGGGCGGATCAAGTCGGTCGCCACCATTCCGGCCATTTCCACGCACCAGCAGCAAGGGGAAGAGGGACGCGAACTCGCCGGTATTCCACTCAACATGGTGCGTTTGTGCGTGGGAGCGGAACACCCGGAGGACACGATTGCCGACCTGGACCAGGCACTGGCCCGGATCTGAGTACCAGTTCACTCATACCGACCACCGGAGGCTCACATGAAGATGCTCCTCGGTCACGAATGGGTCGATCGGGACGATACGATCGACGTGCGCGATCCATTCGATGACTCGCTCATAGATACGGTGCCCGCGGCGGATCACGACGACGTCGAGACCGCGCTGGCGACGGCTGCCGCAGCGTGTTCCACCGCCCGGAACATG
>JBDGUY010000092.1:0-6777 GCA_039585935.1 Gemmatimonadota bacterium | reverse complement strand
TGATCGCGGTTCTCGCCGGCTGGTTCCCCGCGCGCAAGGCGGCGAACCTCGACCCGGTGGAATGTCTGAGGCATTAGGGAGGCGGGGACGATGTGGAAGATCCTGCTCGAAGAATTCTTCGGAGATCTGCGTGCGCAGAAGACGAGAGCGTTCCTCACGATGTTCGCCATCACCTGGGGCACGATCGCCATCATTCTCCTGCTTGCGTTCGGCGAGGGGCTGAAGCAGCAGATCAGCACCGGCCTGCTCAACGCCGGCGAGAAGATCTTCATGACTTACGGTGGAGAGACGAGCAAGGAGTTCGAGGGCCTGCCTCGCGGACGCCGCATCCGCCTGACCGAGGAGGATATGGACCTGGTCGTGCGTTCCGTCGAGGATGTGGACACCGCCAGCCCGTCCTACGGCCGATGGGGTGTCACGCTGTCCTACGGCGACGTGAAGACCACGACCTATATGGAGGGCGTCGACCCGGTCTTTTCGGAACTCAGGAAGATGTATCCGAAGGTCGGCAGCCGGTTCATCAACGAGCAGGACGTGAAGGAGCGCCGCCGGGTGCTGTTCCTGGGTGACTCGATCGCTTATCGGCTGTTCGGCCACGAGGACCCGGTCGGAAAGACGCTCGATATAGACGGCCTTCCGTTCACCGTTATCGGGGTGATGCAGGGCAAGTTCCAGGACAGCATGAACAACGGCCCGGACGAGGAGAGGGCGATCATCCCCTCTTCGACGTTCAGGACGATCTATGGATATCGCTACGTGAACCACATCCTGTTTCACCCTCGGAGCAAGGAGAGGGCGGAACAGACGAAGGCGGAAATTTTCGAGGTCCTGGGGGCCAAGTACCGCTTCGATCCGACCGATGAACGGGC
The DNA here is from genome assembly GCA_039585935.1 of Gemmatimonadota bacterium. Lineage (GTDB taxonomy): Bacteria > Gemmatimonadota > Gemmatimonadetes > Palauibacterales > Palauibacteraceae > Carthagonibacter. Next base: position 5,908 of record JBDGUY010000092.1, on the reverse strand, counting down.
CCTGCCAATGTGGGACTTCATCGAAAGCGAGAAGGAGACGAAGAAGATCGGGACCGGGATTCAGATCTTTCTCGGCATGGTCGGTTTTTTCACTCTTCTCGTCGCGGGCGTAGGCATCGCGAACATCATGTACGTGGTGGTTAAGGAGCGCACGCACGAGATCGGAGTGAAGCTGGCCGTGGGAGCGAGAAAGTCGCACATCCGGAGACAGTTCGTGTTCGAGGCGCTGCTCGTGTCGCTGATCGGGGGATTGATCGGGCTTGGCGTGTCGGTCGGGATCGTGACTCTGGTGGACATGATCCCGACGGAGGGGAACCCCGCGATGAACTACATCGCGAATCCCCGGCTGTCCTGGCCTATCGCCCTGGGTTGTATGTCGATTCTGATGGGAATCGGGCTGATTGCGGGATACCTGCCGGCCCGCCGGGCGGCTGCCATCGATCCGGTGGAGTCGTTGCGCTACGAATGACCTGCTCGCGGGCGCGGCCCGCGGCTCAAGCCCTTTGAGGGCGAGGAGGGGAAGTGGAGGAATTCTTCATCGCGCTTGTGCCGATCACCTTCTTTTTGACGGTCGGCGGCGTACTGGTGTTACGCCCGCTCACGAAGCGCCTCGGGGCGCTGATGGAAGCATCGGCCAGGGCGAAGGGCTCAACTGCGGAGGAACAGCTGCAGCTCGAGCACATGAGACTGATGATCGATACACAGAACCTGAAGCTCGAGCAATTGGAGCAGAAACTGTCGTTTACGGAGTCGCTGCTCGAGGCGCGAACCTCGGCCTTTCTTTCCGCCAGGACCGGTGCCGGTCCGCGAGAGATCTCCTGAGTCCGTCTATGGCGAAATGAAGTACTGGATCCCCGCGTAGATCGTGAACGCGGAGCCTTGTTGCGCGGTACCGGGGAGCGGGCCGGAGACGGGACTTCCATCATCGACGTACTGTCCGTCGAGCTGGATGTCGCCCGGGAACAACCAGTCGAAGCTTCCACCCAGGTCAGCCGAGAACTTCTTGGACAACGGAAACTCGACTCCAATTGCCGCGCCCACCTCGAAGCCACTTCGCGTTCGGGTCCCCTCGAACGGCCTTCCACACCTGGGGAAGCCACACGGCTGATCATCCGAGAGTTTCGTCCAGCCCAGGCGAAGACTGGCGTAGGGAATCATGGTCGACTCGAGATCGATGAACTTCCAGGTGCCGAAGCCGAACAGACTGAGCTTGCCGAGCGTTCCATCGGAATAGTCGAAGCCCAGCCACGAATAGGCTCCCCCGACGCCGAGCTGCAACGGCGTCTTACCGAAGTCGTAGAATGCCGTGCCCGCCAGCCGAAGACCGCCGCTTATGCTGTCGCCGACCTCGCCTCCGAGGAAGGAGTATCCAGCCGTGAGGCCCAGGCCGAATCCCGAATGGGTCTTGTCTTCGGAGCCGGGAAAGCGCTGAGCCTGTGCGGTGCTCGTCAGACAGATAACGGCTACCACCGTGAGTGTGATCAAGCGCCTGGCGCCCATTATCAGACTCCTTCACATGGAGAACCGCATTGAAGCAGGGTCTGCTACCGAGACTCGCGCAGGGTGTCATTGATGTCAACCGAGATCGCCCCGCTTGCCGCTTCGCCTTTGAGCGCCGATTTTCGCATCTGGCCGATTCCATAGGCCGGCTCGGAAGGGTACCCGGCCAGGCTCGTGGCCGAATGCGCCATCTCGAAGTGGAGACATGGACGAAGAACCGCGGGACAGCGAAGACAGGAAACCTGTCTGGCAGGCATCGGAGAAGGAACGGCAGATCGATGCCGACGCCTACCACATATGGACTCCGCGTCCGCTGATTCGAAGCGTGTATTGGAGGCCCGACCCGGAGCCTCCGCGTGATGCGGTTTCGGGTTCCTACGAGGTCTTCCTGGATCAGCGGGCGTTCATAACCATGCACGAGCATGTGTGGAAGGCGGAGCCGGGCCGAAGCCAATTCGGCTATCTGATCGGCGACCTGTGCGAGGATCCGACCGCCAGTCGCAGATTCGTGATCGTTACGAACGCGGTTCCGTCCCGGTTCCCGTTCCTCGAAGCCGGTCCCGAGCAGATCGGCGCCGAGGCTTCGGTGGCGCTGCAACTCGAAGTCGAACGCCGACGCGGTGTGCTCGTCGGCTGGTATCACTCGCACCTGGCCGGTCCTGCCGTCCTTTCGCCGGAGGACGTGGCAACCCACGAGCGGCTGTTCGCCGATCCCTGGCAGGTGGCGTTCCTGTTCGTCGCCGATCCGCGGGCTCCGGCAGGTGCGTGCTTCCGGCGCACACCGGAAGGCCTCGATCGTGAATTGCGGCTGCCGTTCTACGAGATGGTCACCAACGAGTCTCTTCTGGCAAAGGGAGTTCGACGGTCCCGCGTCGATTGGGAGAACGTCTCGACCCTGGACGAGGTTCGGCTGGAACCTCCGCCGCGTCCGGAACCGCCACCGCTTCCCGATCCGCTTGTCGACATCGGTCCGGCTCTCGAACCGGACCAGGAACCAGAACCGGTACTCGAGCCGGAACCGGCGGCCGAACCGGATCTGGAGACTCCCGCTCCGCCGGAGGACGAGGAACCGGCGTTGGAAGAGTCCCCGGCTTTGGAAGAGGAGACGATAGCCGGGGCCCGGGAGGAACTGCCGGAAGAGATCCCGGAAGCGAACGCGGTTGGAGCCCCGCCCGAGCTCGATCAGGAACTCGAAGAGGAGTTCGAAGACGGTTCGGTGATGGAGGAGGAAGACGAGGACCTGGACTTCGATACCTTGATCGCGGAGGTGCAGAACGCGGCCCTGGCGGACGAAGATCTGGAAGTTGAGTTCGAGGAACTCGAAGTGGAGGCCGGCGAGCTCGAAGCCATCTACGACCTCGATGTCGAGGCTGACCCGATCGCTGGCGTCGAGTCGCCGTCGCCCGCAGAGGACATGGTCGACGCGCCGCCGGAGACACAGAGCGCGGAACCGGAGTCGCAAGAAGCGCTCGAAGCACTCGTCGGTTTAGAGTCTGAATTGATCTCCGAGGCTCTGGTCGAAGCCGAGACCGAACTGTCGTCCGAGCCTGCCGTGCTCACCGAACCCGCGACGGCCTCGGCGGAAGCCTCGGTAACCGTTCCGGCCCCTGAGAAGGGGAGAATCCTGCGCAACAGGATCCTCGCCGGTGCGGGCATCGTAATCGCGCTGGGAGTCCTGGGTGTGCTCATCCAGTTCCTGGTCGCTGGTGACGACGGTGCTGTCGACCCGGGGCCGGAGACGGTCCCCGCCGCCGTCGAGGTGCCGGTTGACGAGTCGCCTGCGGAGGACACCGGCGCTGCTGGTGACCAGGCGGCGGGCGTTGTCGAGGATCCGGGCACGGATGTTCCGCCGGATGCCGAGGGCACTCTCGAGGAGACGGTGGACGCGGCAGAGGTAGCTGTGCCCACGCCAGTTGCGGTCGAGCCGGTGTCCCTCGATGAGTTGCAGGAACTCAGCGACACGGTCCTGGAATCGATCAGCACCTACTACGGGCGTGACGGCGCATTTTCGGGAGGCGAAATCGGGTGTCCCGAACTTCAGACGTCCTTCGCGGAGGTCATGGACTCGTGGATCGATTACAGTACCCGGGGCAAGGCAGGATGGCAGGGACGACTCCCGCCGGATCTCGTGGAGCGGGACGAGCGACTGTATCTCGGAGTCCAGGACGTGGAGCGCCTGTTCGAGGCCTCCTCCTGTCCGCGTCCCTGACGGCGGTCTGGACACTCCTGGCCGCCGATCCGCTGTTCTCCCAGGTGTCTGACGAATCCTCCAGGACTCATCGTCCCCGGGCATCCGAGGCAGGAGTCCACATCGGTTCGTTTCCAGCGGGAACACACGACGCGATCACGGATGTGCCGGGAGTCCGGGTCGGACACCACACGCTCATTCGCGGCGACTCCATTCGCACGGGTGTAACCGCGATCCTGCCACATGACGGAGACCTGTTCGCCGACCGAGTGCGTGCAGCTATCGTGGTGGGGAACGGATTCGGGAAACTCATCGGTTCGACCCAGGTCGGTGAGCTGGGCGTGATCGAGACGCCGATCCTGCTGACGGGAACCCTCAACACGTGGCGTGTCGCAGATGCTCTCGTGGACACGCTGCTGGAGACTCCCGGTTACGAAGACGTCGAGTCGATCAATCCCGTCGTGGGTGAGACGAACGACGGTTGGCTGAGCGACATTCGTGCGCGTCCGCTGGGCGATCAGGAAGTCCGAGCTGCACTGCGCGCGGCTACGGACGGACCCGTTGAGGAGGGCAGCGTGGGAGCGGGTACCGGAACGACCGCCCTCGGCTTCAAGGGTGGCATCGGAACCGCATCCCGGGTCGTATCTGACAGCTTTGGTGGATTCACTGTCGGCGTACTCGTTCAGACGAACTTCGGTGGGTCTCTGGTGGTGGACGGAGTGCCCGTGGGCCGGATCCTGTCGGAGGAGGGAGATCGGGAACCGTCAGACGCAGCAGGTGGCGGATCGATCATGATCGTAGTGGCTACCGACGCCCCGCTCGATGTGCGAAGTCTCGAACGTCTCGCATTCCGCTCGTTCGGTGGGCTGGCCAGAACGGGAGCCGCTTTCTCGCATGGCTCGGGCGACTACTGCATCGCTTTCACCACGAATCGTGAACCGCCTCCGACCCTCGACGGTCGTGTCGCCACGGCGTTGTTCATCGCGGTGCAGCAGGCGACGGAACAGGCGATTCTGAATTCGCTATTCCGCGCGACTTCGGTCACCGGATTTCGAGGGCGCCGGGTCGAGGCGCTTCCGGTCGATGCTGTCCTGGAGATTCTGCGCTCACGCTAGTCAGCCGGTGCGAGCCGAGTTCACCTGCTGTCGCGCCTGCTCGATTCTCGCTCGAACGAGATCCCTGAGTTCCTTTGCCGCCAGCGTTCCCGTCCCCTCGATTCCGTCGACCGGAATGGGCTCCAGCACGCGCACGACCACATCCGCTCGCCCGAACAGCATCGATCCTTTGCGGATCGCGTCCCGGGCCCCTGACACGGCGATCGGCTGAATCGGTCGGTTGGTCTGGGCCGCGAGTCGAAAGGCCCCGTTTCGGAAGGGAAGCATCTCGCTCGTTCGCGAGCGGGTCCCTTCCGGAAAGATCATTACGGACGCTCCGCGCTCGATCCACCTGACCGTCTCTTCGAACGCGTTCGCGCGGCTGTGAGCCTCGCCGCGATTCACCGGTATGTCTCCGGCCATTCGCATCATCCAGCCCAGGAAGGGAATGCGGAAGATCGAGGCTTTCGACATCCACTTCATCTCGAACGGCAGAGTCCCGATGATGATGATGTCAGCGAGCGACTCGTGGTTGCTGACCCCGACGAATGGTTCCAGGTCACGATCCGGGATCGATCCCTCGGTCCGGCAGCTCCACCAGGGATTCAACGCGATCAGAATCCTCGCACCCAGACGAAACGTGCTTCCGGCCCAGAAACGGCGGCGGTCCCACCAGACCGTAAGGATGTAGACCAGGCCGACGACCGGCGTCCACAGGGCCGTGAACAGGAGCCAGATTGCCCAGATCAGTCCACTGCCGAGCCGCAGGCCGAGCCCCGGCTTGTCGGTCCCGTTCAACCCGCCATCCATCCCGTGACTCCTCTTCTGGTCGCGTCAGTAATCTTCTTCGGACACCGCCGGTCCGCTGCGTAGCACAATGATTCCTGCGACCGCCGAGGCGAGGGATCCGACGATGATCCCGATCTTGGCGTTGTCGAGCACCGCGTAGTCCGTGAACGCGAGGGACGCGATGAAGATCGACATCGTGAACCCGATGCCAGCCAGAAGGGCACCGCCCCAGATCTGGCGCCAGCGGGCCCCGTGGGGCAACTCGCCCAGTCCGAGACGGATCGCCACCCAGGCAAAAGCCGTGATCCCGACCTGCTTGCCTACGAAGAGTCCGAGA
>JBDGUY010000091.1:0-6781 GCA_039585935.1 Gemmatimonadota bacterium | reverse complement strand
CGTCACTTTCGAGCAGCACACCGACCCGTTCGCGAATCCCCTGACTATCGCTCAAGACGTCTCGACCCAGGACATCCGCACCGCCTTCGGAAGGTTCCACGAGGCCGAGCAGCAGTCGGATCGTAGTCGTCTTACCCGCGCCATTGGGTCCGAGGAATCCGAAGATCGAGCCGGACGGCACGTCCAGATCCAGGGCATCGACCGCCAGGACGTCACCGAATCTCCGGGTGAGTCCCCGCGCGCGGATCGCCGGCTTCACGTGCGCTGGCGTCATGTCGGTTGGTTCACTGTCACCCGGAGTGCCGCTCGAGGTCCGCATCGACCATCATGCGGACCAGCTCTTCGAAGCTTACGACCGGTTCCCAGTCGAGAAGCCGCTTTGCCTTCGAGGCGTCGGCGCACAGTTCTTCCACCTCGGCTGGCCTCAGAAACGCGGGATCCTCCATCACGTGCGCTTCCCAATCGAGTCCTACGTGCTCGAACGCGACCCGGCACACATCGCGCACGGAGTGCATGATTCCGGTCCCGATCACGAAATCCTCGGGTTCATCCAGCTGCAGCATGCGCCACATCGCGTCGACGTAGTCACCGGCGAATCCCCAGTCACGACAAGCGTCGAGATTCCCCAGTCTCAGCACCTGCTGCTGCTGAAGTTTGATGCGGGCCACCGCGTCCGTGATCTTGCGGGTCACGAATTCGAGTCCCCGCCGCGGACTTTCGTGATTGAACAGGATTCCGCTGGCCGCGAACAGTTCGTAGCTCTCCCTGTAATTCACCGTGATGAAGTGTCCGTACACCTTCGCAACTCCGTATGGGCTGCGCGGATAAAACGGAGTTTCCTCGTCCTGGGGGGTGTTCCGGACCTTACCGAACATCTCGGAACTGGAAGCCTGGTAGAACCGGATATCCGGATTGACCGTGCGCACCCCCTCGAGCATTCGCGTCACGCCGAGCGCCGTGAATTCTCCGGTCAGGAGAGGCTGGTTCCACGAGGTCGGGACGAAGCTCTGTGCCGCGAGGTTGTAGACTTCCCACGGCTCGACGTCCTCGAGCACGGTGATGATCGACAGTTGATCCAGGAGATCCATCTGGTGCAGCGTTATCTGATCGCGGATATGCTGGATTCGCTCGAATTTTTCTACCGACGAGCGGCGAACCGTGCCGTGAACCTCGTATCCCTTCTCGAGCAGGAAATCCGCAAGGTATGAGCCGTCCTGCCCGGTGATGCCCGTGATGAGTGCGCGTCTGGTCATGGTTTCCTGGTTACCTTGTATTGTGGCCGGCCATCGTCATACGAAGCCGGAACATACGTGGAGGTCCCTGTCCGTGCAGCGCCGCCGGCAGGCACGCCATTGGGACCGGTTCGCGGTTCAGGCCGTCGCCCGCTCGAGTCTGGTCATCGCCACGCCTGCCACCCATTCGCCGAACGGTAGACTTCCGGTCAGGCCAGGAGACACGGCATTCAGCACGTGGACGCAGTTCTCCGTTTCCCGAACCAGAAAATCGTCAACCAGACTACCGTCGCGCCGGATCAGTTGCGCCCGGTTGCCAGCGAACGAGCGCGCGAGATCCGCGGGCTGTAACTCGGGAAGCAGCTGCACCGCTTCCTTCCAGATGTCGACCAGGCGAAAGTTCTTGCGAACCTCACGAAAAGCCAGCCGGCGGAATCGCGGATCCCGGAACAGGGCCCGGAAGCCCGGCCATGCCAAGGTACCGGCCAGGTCTGCGCCGTTCACCCCGAACAATCCGTACGACTCACGTCCCGGTGCCAGCATCGCGCCGGGTCCGAGCAGCACGCGACCGTCCGTTCGCCGCGACGCGTGAACTCCCAGAAATGGATAGGTGAGATCCGGCGCCCGGTAGACATGACTCCGAACCAGGTTCTCCCGTTCGGGCACGAGCTCGGCATAGAAGCCGCGAAACGGAATCATTCGCACATCGCTCGCAACGCCGCCGGCCACGCGGTCAGCCTGCAGTCCGGCGCAGTTCACAGCCACCGCCGCCTCCAGCAGACCGTCGTCCGTCCGAACCCGGGCGACTCCTCCACCATCTACTACGGCCGCGACGCGAACGTCGTATCGGACAATGGTTCCGCGCGAATCGGCTTCGTCAAGCAGACTGCGCACAAACGCTTCCGCGTCGAAGCTTGCGCCCTCAGGAGCGTGTAATGCCGCCACGCCGGCAGCGTGCGGCTCGATCTGTCTGAGCTCTTCGCCATCGACGATCCGTGCTTCGACTCCGTTCGCGGCGGACCGGCGATTGAGTTCCTCGAGAACCGCGATTTCGTCTTCCCGAACCGCGACTACCAGAATTCCGCCCTGCTGCAGCGGGACCCGTCGCTCGAGACACCAGGCCCGGAGCCGCCGGCTGCCCTCCACACAGAACGAGGCCTTCCTGGTGCCCGGCTTGAGATTGTAGCCGGCATGGACCACTCCACTGTTCCTGCCACTCTGGTGCAGAGCCGGGTGGGGCTCCTTCTCGAGCACCGTGACCTGGACCCCTTCCAGGGACAGGTGATAGGCGACGCTTGCACCGATCGCACCTGCACCGACGACGATCACGTCAGGGGAGTCGTTCATGGAAACAGAATATCGACCAAGAGACCATTCGGGGACCAGGCGACCACCCGTGGCGCATGGTTCTTGCTTTCTCTGCGGTACCATGGGAGCACAAAGCGTCGAATGGGAGACTGCTTCGCCGTCACTGGCTGGAGAACTAAGCGACTTGCTCATCGAGCTGGCCGCAGGGCTCCGGCGTGCCTGTGTTTACGGGACGAACCATCCCAGGGTGCAAGAGGCCGCAACCTCATTCGTTGCAAGAAACTCCGGGCGTCGAGACTATCGAGGAACACTCTCAATTGTCTCGGCGGGCACTCACCTGATCGTGGAGATCCGACCGGTCGCTCGGTTGACTCGCCGACTCGGAGGCATAGCAACCGGCCTTGATCACCCACTGCTGGCGGCTCTCGCGGAACGACTGGCCACACATGAAGTCGGAGCACTTGACCTTGCAGAAGGCGTCACGACGCAGGAAATAGCGGCAATTCTGAGCTTTCTGGCCTCTGATGTCGCCAGAACGGGCCGTCCACTCGGGCGCGAGGAACAAGCAGTCCTGAGTGCCCTTCCCAACATTCGAATTCACCGCACCGATCCGACTCTGCCTGTTACTCAGGCTGACGAATCCATTCCCCGCGATCCTGAGGAGAATCAGCGTCTCTGGTCGGCCTTTGCGAGGGCCGCTCTCGGCATTCCTGACGTCGAGCAGGATCGCGCGTATCCTCCCTCGGAAGTGGCGGCGGCAATCGTAGCTCGGGCCGAGAATCCGGAATTCGAGAAGCGGATGAAGGCGCACGTCCTAGGCATTTCGACAAGCCTCGGCCAGGCGAATCCTCTTGAGTCCGCAGATCTCGCGCACCGCTTTTCTGATGTGCTTCGAAGACTGGATCGGCGAACGCTCCGCGTTCTCTTCTCGCTTCGCAGTAATGAGAGCATTCCGAGTTCGCTGCTGCGCAATCTGGCTGGCGCGCTCGACGTCGATATCGTGCTGGAACTGCTTCAGGTAGCTGCAGAGGACGAGGCCAATGACATTTCGCGCCTGATGCTCCGACTTCTGTCCAAGCTGTCGAGGCACGCGCAGGCGGAAGACGGGACGGCAGCATGTCGAAGTGACCTGGCTTTCAGGGAGCAGATCGAGTCTCTGCTGACGGACTGGAGTCTCGAAGACCCGACTCCAGACGACTACGACGATATTCTTGCCAGGATGTCCGCGTCGTCGGATTCGATGCCCGAGGTCACTGCAATCAGACACCGGGTTGAACCATCGCGGATCGTAGCGACGGCACTCGAGTTGGGAATTGATAGCCGCGCGGTGCGGTCGGCCGCAGATGAAATGATCCACGACCGGGAGTACTCACTGCTGGTTGACTACCTCGAGTCCGGTCCTGAGAGTGATCTCTCGGTCAGCCTGTGGAAGCGGCTGACCAATCGTGCCGTGCTCGAGCGCCTCATCCAGGAAGCACAACCGGATTGGGAGCTCATCGATCGACTCCTTCCCCACGCCGGATTGGAGGGGGCCGAGCCGTTGCTCGACCGCCTGGCGGATGCCGACTCGCTCGCGTTACGGCGACGACTGTTCGACATGCTCCTCGAATTGGGGCCCGGAATCGGGACACCCGCAGTGCGTTGTCTCGGCAGTGCCGCATCCACTCCATGGTACGTCGTACGAAACGTCGTATCGCTGCTCTCGATGTTGGATTCGGTACCTGATGACTTCGACCCCTGGTATCTCGTCGAACATGAGAATCCGAAGGTCCGCATCGAGGTGATCAAGCTCTGTTTCAAACTGACGGCGCGTCGAGAACAGGCGATCATGGCGGCGCTGAACGATCCGTCCAGCCGCATCGTTGCTCTTGGGATCGTTGAGGCGCAGGCCGGGTGCCCCTCCGAGGCCGAGCCGTTTCTCGCTCGTATTGCCAAGTCGAATGAAGACTCGGAGCATTCGGAGTTTCGTACCCACGCGATCCGCGCTTTGACTCAACTAGGATCTTCCGGAGCGCTGGAGACTCTGCTCAGGCTCACTACCCCGCAGCGCAGGCGACTGCGTCGGACACCTCCGGCAGATAGCCAGGTGTATCGCGCAGCCCTTTGCGGCCTGGCTTCCAAGTGGTCAGACGACATCCGGGTCAGAGACATTCTGGAATGGGCCAGGGACTCGGGATTCAGCGATGTCGGGAGAGAAGCGCTATGAGCGAGCTCAGCAATCCCGACGCGTTTCTCTCGGCACTGGGGCGACTATTGGACCTGTCGTCCGGGTCAGAGACCGATCCCGAAAGTCGGAGCCAGGCCAGCGAAGAACTAGACAGGGCTCTGGCCGTGTTGCTGCGACAGAATGCTTTCCCGTCGTTCACTTTCAACTACGGTGAAGTCGAGTATGAAGGGGAGCTCCTGGAAGAGCTGCGGAGCTGGCCCTGGGCGCTTCGATTACCCGAGGCCGGGGTCGAACGGCTGGACATCACTCCGGGAACGACGCGAGAAGACCTGGACGGATTTGTGGACGAGGTCATGAGCCGGCTCCTTCTCAGGGAGGGCGCGTCTGCAAGGGAGTTGCACGGTTCGTCTGGAATTCGATTCACTGAATTGGACATACCGGACGAAGGAGTCGGTACGGCAACCGTTGCCACGCAGGCCACCTTCGACTTCAATGCCGAGGCGGAAACCATGTCGTGGCTGAATCATGAAGTCGCGACCCGGGGCATCGTTCCTGTGGCGGAAGCAGCCGCGATCGTCCAACTGCTCTCGGTCGCTATGCATTCCGAGAGAAACATCGTCCTGCCGCTCGTGGACCTGAAGACCGTGGACCAGTACACGACCACTCACTGTATCAATGTCTCCTGTCTGTCGATGGCCGTAGCGGAACACCTTCGGTACGCGTCAGTTGAGGTGCGGGCCATCGGTGAGGCAGCGCTTCTGCACGATGTAGGGAAGACGAAGATCCCGATCGAGATTCTGAATAAGCCCGGCAAGCTCACCCCGGATGAGTGGAAGCTCATCCAATCCCACACTTCAGAGGGAGCCCGGATACTACTGGCATCGAGCGACCGGATGAAGCTGGCAGCGACCGTAGCCTACGAACACCACATGGATTGGACCGGCGGGGGGTATCCGGAGGTCTCCGCTCCGCGACAGCCGCACCCGGTGAGCCGCCTCATCCAGGTATGCGATGTCTACGACGCGCTGCGCACCCGGCGTCCATTCCGCTCTCCGTGGCCGCACGACAAGGCCGTGGAGTACTTGCGCACCCACGCCGGTCAGAAATTCGATCCCGAGTATGTTGATGACTTCATTTCGATGATCCGCCAGTGTGAGCCTCGCCACACCCAATGGTTGGAGGCAGAGCAGGGAAAAGGCGAAGCCGCCTGACAGTTCCTGTAAACGGTTTCTCCCCGCAGGGTGTCGTATACAGTGAATCCTGAATGTCCGTGGCAATTCGGACGCGCCAGCGTCCGGTTCTACGGCTGGGGCTGTTGGGTGGGGAGAACGGGGATGGGGACGATGGGGCTGAGGAGAATACCACCACTCAAGCGCGCGATGTTCGTTGTCGCGATCGCAGCGCACTTCAGCACAACGCTTACTATGCCCGCGCATCTTGCCGCGCAGGAAGGGACAGTTGCCGACGGCGGAGGACTGGTCGGTCCCGATGGGGGGCCCGAAGATTCGGATGCCGCACCAGCGGCGAAGCTGGTGTTCGCGGTCCCGGTGGAAGAAGCCAATCTCAGAATCGATGGGTTGCTGGATGATGAGGCGTGGCGCACCGCGCAGTGGTTCTCCGACTTTCGGCAGAAGGAGCCGGTCGAGGGCGCGGAGCCCAGTGAGCGCACCGAGATCGCTTTCGTGTTCGACGACGGGAATCTGTACGTCGGGGCCCGGATGCACTCGAGCGATCCGGCATCGATCCTCGCCGCGCTTTCCCGCCGCGATGATGGAAGCTCCAGATCGGACAAGCTGCTCGTGTCGCTGGACACGTACCGCGATCTTCGAACCGCGTACACATTCGCGGTCACCGCGGCCGGGGTGCGACTCGACTGGTACCACCCGGAAGACAGCGAGTATCAGCGAGACGACACGTTCAACCCGGTCTGGCAGGCGGAAACGAGGATCGACTCGCTCGGCTGGACCGCTGAGATGCGCATCCCCTTTTCACAGCTTCGATTCAACGATCGCGATGAACAGGTATGGGGCATCAACGTCAATCGCTGGATCCCGGACAAGAATGAGGACATCTA
>JBDGUY010000090.1:0-9418 GCA_039585935.1 Gemmatimonadota bacterium | reverse complement strand
CCTGGCGGACCAGACGGTGGAGCTGTCGGCCGAGGACCTGCGGGTGACGCAGGAGCGCTACCGGCTGGGCCTGGCGACGATCCTCGACCTGCAGAGCGCCCAGATCACCCTGCTTGAGGCCGAGATCGACCAGATCCGCCGACGCTTCGATTACCAGATCGGACTCGCCCGGCTCGAAGCCCTGCTCGGCGCCGACCTGGGGAACTGAACCTGATATGATGATGGGGGGGTGTCGCTGACACCTCCCCGCCGACACCACGGACTGGAAGCTCCAGCCCATGTTGACGTAACTCAACCCCGATTTCCTACTCCTCCGTTTCGAGCTGGTGTCCCCACATCTGGAGCTCCTCCCGCTCGGCGAAGCTCACCGTCGGATAGGCGAGTCCGAGACTCTCGAGCGAGCGTACGACCACGTCGGCGACCGCCAGGCGCATATATGGCTTGTCATCGGCGGGAATCGCGTACCAGGGAGCCCAGCTCCGTGACGTGCTCTGGAGCGTCTCTTCATAGGCGAGCATGTAGTCATCCCAGTGACCGCGCTCGGCGACATCCGCTGGGTGGAACTTCCAGTTCTTCTCGGGTTCCTCGATGCGCGCCAGGAACCGATTCTTCTGCTCCTCCTTGGACACGTTGAGCCAGAACTTCAGCACCACGGTGCCGTTCCGGGCCAGGTGCAACTCGTGGTCCGCAATCGACTGCAGACGCTGGTCCCACACGGTGTCGCCGGGCGGGATGAACGGCAGACGCTGACCCATGAGGATCTTCGGGTGCACGCGAACGACAAGCACCTCCTCGTAATAACTCCGATTGAAGATTCCGATCTGGCCCCTTTGCGGCAGCCGGATCGCAGTTCTCCACAGGAAGTCGTGCTCCAGTTCATTCTCGGACGGCTTCTTGAACGAATGGACCTGGCAGCCGGCCGGGTTGATGCCCGACATCACCGCCTTGATCGTCCCATCCTTGCCCGCCGCGTCCATCGCCTGGAACACTAGGAGAACCGACCACTCGTTCTGCGCGTACAGCATGCCCTGCAGATGGCGCAACTTCTTGATCCGCTTCCGGAGGGCGTTGGTGGCCTTCTTCTTCTGCGGCTCGTCTTCCGGGGCGGTCGCAGCCCTCCCTACCTCGAATGACCCATCGAAGGGGACCAGATACGGGCTCTGCACGGCTTCGAACACTGGTGCCTCCCGGGCACTGAGATTTCTGCGAGGTTCCTGCCGGCGCGCGGCACGGGTCACTCGATACTGTCGACCCCCGATCGGTTCCAGTCAAGCAGCGGAGGGGTTCACGAATCCGTCACGGATGGCCAGATTCAAGACCCGATCCGTCCATACTCGATAGGCTACAGCATGGAGAGTTCAGATGCGACGCGCGGATCACGAACAGCCCCACAAGAAATGGCTCGAGCCCTTCTCCATTATCCTCGCGGCGCTGATCGTCGCCACAGCGCTGTTCATCAGCCGGGCTGACGATGAACAGCCGGGGCACGAGATCGTGATGGTTTCCGGCCTGCTTCCAGCTGGAGTCCCGTTCACGCCCGCCGTGCGCGCGGGAGGTCTGCTATTCCTGTCAGGCCAGATAGGAATCCGACCGGGGACTTTCCAACTCGTGGACGGGGGAATCGAAGCCGAGGCCCGCCAGACGATGGAAAACATCGGGGTGGTTCTCGAGGCAGCCGGCGCAGGCTTCGAGGACATCGTGAAGTGTACGATATTCCTCAGCGATATCGCCGACTGGGCGGCCTTCAACGAGGTCTATAGCGAATACTTCCCCGGCGGTCCGCCAGCGAGATCGGCATTCGCGGCCTCCGGACTCGTGCTCGGAGCTGCTGCGGAAGTGGATTGCATCGCGGCGGATCCGGACGACGACTGAACTGAGCAGCGCGGCCGCGCTCCCCCGAACGAGTTGCGCGGCCGTCTGGTTCACCTGATCAGTTCGACCGGGTGCGGTTGAGCGCACCCCCGGCTCAGAGAACCGGCTTCAGCGCATCTTCAAGCGTCGGATCGCCGATCTCCTGCAGTTCATAACGCACTCGCACGGATGGCTTGTCGAATTCAATGAGTCGTGTCAGGTCGATCGGCGTACCGATGACGATCACGTCGGCCTCCGTCGCCCGGATCGTCGCCGCCAGCTCTTCGACCTGTTTCTCTCCGTATCCCATGGCAGGCAGCACGTCTCCCGTCGTCGGATACTTCTCGTAGGTCGCGGCGATCGATCCTACGGCATACGGACGTGGGTCCACGATATCAGCAGCTCCGTACCGGCGGGCAGCGACCCAGCCTGCTCCATACGCCATTTCGCCATGCGTCAGCGTCGGGCCGTCTTCGACAACGAGCGCCCGCTTGCCGCGGATTGCGTCTCCGTCGTCCACGAACAGCGGGCTCGCCGCCTCGATCACCAGGGCTTCTGGATTCAGCTCATAGGCGATCCGGCGCGCGGTCTCGACACCTTCGAGGCTCGCCGTGTCGACCTTGTTGATCAGGATTGCATCGGCCATCCGCACGTTGGTCTCGCCCGGGTGATAGCGCAGAGCGTGATCTGGCCGGTGGGGGTCGACGATCGTGATGAATACGTCCGGTCGATAGAACGGAAGGTCGTTGTTTCCCCCGTCCCAGATCACCACGTCCGCCTCGGCCTCCGCCTGTCGCAGAATCGCTTCGTAGTCCACCCCTGCGTACACGATTCGGCCCGCGTCGATGTGCGGTTCGTATTCCTCCCGCTCCTCGATCGTCACTTCGTGCTTCGCCAGGTCGTCGTAGGTCTCGAATCTCTGGACTGCCTGCTTTACGAGATCGCCGTACGGCATCGGGTGTCTCACCACGACGACCTTCTTGCCGGCTGCGGTGAGAAGCTCCGCGACCCTGCGGCTCGTCTGGCTCTTTCCCGCGCCAGTCCGGGCTGCGCAAACTGCCACGACGGGCTTCGAGGAAGCGACCATCGTCTGCTCGGCACCAAGCAGCAGGTAACTCGCGCCGGCCGCGATGGCTCGAGAGCCGAGGTGCATCACGTGCTGATGGGTAACGTCGCTGTAGGAAAACACGACGACATCGACTTCGTATTCGGCGATCAGCGATTCCATCTCGGACTCGGCATGAATCGGAATGCCGTCGGGATACGCCGCGCCGGCGAGCTCGGCCGGGTAGCGCCTTCCCTCGATATCCGGAATCTGCGTCGCCGTGAAGGCGACTACCTGGTAGTCGTCGTTTCCGCGGAAGAACGTGTTGAAATTGTGGAAATCACGTCCGGCCGCTCCGAGAATGAGAGCGCGCTGGGGCATTGAACCTCCATGCAGTCGAAAGCCGTAATGAGGCGGACCTCGGCTGCACTCGGGCGCGTCAGGCGAGTTCCGTCCTGTCGAAATTCTTCAAGTCCGCCCGCCGGAGTTTACCTCCGAGGCCGCGAGCGAGGTTGCGATACAGTACGACTCCAATCCCCGGCCGCAAGCGTACGAGGGATTCCAGGTCCTGGCGGGTCAGCACCCCGGCCTCGACTTCACCTACGGCGACCGCGGAAGCCGAGTGGTCACCTCCCATCAGCAAGGCGACTTCACCCAGGCATTCCCCCGCTTCGACGACCCCGATCGGCTCGTCCGATCCGTCAATCCGGACCTCGACCTTTCCGGTCAGCAACAGGTACATCTCCTCGCAACGGTCCCCTTGCGAGAAGACCTCGGCCCCGGCGTCGAAGGTGACATAGCGGAATGCGGCAGCCAGCCGTTCCAGTTGCTCCTCGTCGAGTCCCTGAAACAGTCCGGCGCGATCCACGAGCTCTCCGAGCCGCGGCATTACCTCGCGCCGCTTGAACGCAGCCAGGACCAGCTTCGCCATCTCGCTGGTGGGCGGAATCAACATCACGGGCCCGACGTCAACCGGAATCAGTAGACGAGCGAACTTCACCAGGTCGAGTCTCTCCACTTCGTGGAACGCGAGCGCGGGGACGTAAGCCACCGGAACCCAGCCGAGCTGCAGAATCGTGCGCTGCATGCGCGGCGCGTGTGCGCTGACGTCGATCTCCATGTAGGCGACGTTCCAGTCGTCACGGCAGCGCCGCTCGAGCTCCGACAGGAGGAACCGGACCACGTCATCGCGCAGAGTGATGAGCTCGAACACCCGCACGACCCGGTCGATTTGCTCCCGGGTGAAGCCGATCGCTCCCACGATGTGTCCGCCCTCTCTTGCCACCAGGTACATCGAGTGGTGCGTGATGAGCTTGAAATAGCCGTACTGTAACCGCAGCGGGCCGAACACCTCGCGATTTCGCACGCGTCCGCGCTCGATCCGCATCAGGCGGGAGTATCCCTCCGTGGTCAGCTCGCTGACCGAGAAGCCGTGTCCAAACGGATATGCGCCGGACTCGTCGTCGACGATCGCGTCGGGTTCGAGGCCGCAGTTTTCCATTGCCGTACAGGCGAGGGGATAGATCTCCGGTACGATTCTGGGGTTGTTCCGTCGCAGCTCCAGCGCCCGGCCAAACAGCCGGACCAGGAATCCCATGCTCTCCCTGCGATCACCGAATACGAACTTCAGCGGAAGAAAACCAACGGGCGCGAAACCCTGTTGCTGGGCGATAGCCTGCGTGAACGGGTGCGTCACCCGACCTTCGATCACTCCCACGTGCACCCGGTCCCGGACCGCCTCGATTCTCCGGTTGAGCAATCCGGTACCGATTCCTCGCCGGCGATAGTCCGGGTGGACCGCGAGTCGCCCGAATTCTCCGACGAGATCCGTGTACGCGCCGACTTCGAGGATCACCGAGGCGGTACCCACGACCTGCGCGGTCTCGGTGTCTTCCGCCACGAGCATCAGGGTCTCGTCACTGAAGATCAGCTTCTTGATCTCGTATTCGTCGTAGTACTGCGGGTAGGCGTACTCCTCGCCGTATGTAGCCAGGTAGATGGCGATGATTCCGGGAGTATCTGCGTCTCGGGCTTCACGGATCGCGATCATCGGTACCTCCTTGCCACGCCTCGCGTCCGCACCCGGGAGGTGGCAGACGGGTTCGCCCCTGGGGCCGAAATCAGGCGAGGGAGGAGAATATAGGTAATTCTGGTCGCGCGAGGGGAACGAGGTCCGTCAGTCGAGTGGCGCGAAGCGCTCCAGGAAAGCCCGTTCTCGATCGCTGAGTGCGCCGGCACCGCCAATGCTGAGCTTGCGCATGATTTCGTCGTAGGCTTCCTGGTTGACCGGATGGAGCGAATCCCGGTCGATCTGAGCCCACCTCTGCACGGCGTCGCGATCGTGCAGCCACCCGCGTTTCTCAGCGGGCTCGGCCTTCTTCTTGAATTTAGCGGCCCCGGTGTGTTTCCCGATCCAGCGCATGTACAGCCACCCGCCCACGAATCCGCCGAGGTGGGCGTGGTGCGCGACGTTGCCGCTCGGGACTTGAAGACCCGTGAACCCGAAGACCGAGGCCACGAGGGGGGCGGTCCCGATCGCGGCCCACACCGCCAGAAAGATCATCATCCAGCGTGCTTCGACCGGGAGAATGCCCCAGATATAGATTCGATCCCGTGGCCAGATTCCGGCGTAGGCGATCATCAGGCCGTAGATCGCGCCGGAGGCGCCGACAACCCTGGCATGCGGGGTGAGTCCCGCGAAAAGAGCGGCAGTCAGTCCGCTCACGAAGTACAGCCCCAGGAACTTCCGGCTCCCGAGAGTCGCTTCCAGGCGGGGCCCGAAGAAGAACAGCACGATCATGTTGAACAGGATGTGCCAGAAGTCCCCGTGCAGGAACATGTAGGTAATCGGCGTCCAGGGGCGCGCCAGGACATCCGCCGGGATGAGCAGCAGATTCGCGTACAGGGCGCTCCCGCGAGGGATCACCAGGTACGCGGCGAAGTTCGCGAACAGGAGTCGGGCTACCCAGGGTGTCATGGCATCGACAGGGTAGAGCCGTGACTCGCGGACCGCCAGTGAGCGAACCGGCGGCCGGCGGATGCAGGGAAGAATCGCATTCGGGTCAGATCGGCAACCAGTAGGTGATCTTCAGAGCGAAGAAGCTCTGCCCGGGCGAGGTAATCGCATCACCCCAGTCTCCGATACTGGCCGGGTCGGGGTTCGTGACGTCCCGGTTGTCTCCCTGGTTCTGCTGCCAGATCAAGAACAGCGTGCTTCCGGGGCGCCATTCCCAGCGAAGCACCAGGTTGGTGCGGAATGAGAGCGACGAGAAGTCGCCCCGTTCGAAACTAAAGGTATCGTCACCGTCCGTGACCGTGATCTCGTGCGGCGCTTCGCCTTCGCTCTCGGTGATCGTGGTCCCGTCGGTGCCGTAATACCGCAGGTCGAGGCTGCCGGCCTCCGGCAGTTCCCCGTACTCCGAGTAGGTCCCGGTGGCGGAGAACGGTTCCGCGTAGCCCTCGAGACTCAGGTTCGGCGTAAAGCCGTAGGACAGCCGGAACTGGGCCGACACGGTCGTTCGGTCGATCCGCCCGAACACGTAGCGCTGCCCGTACGTCGCTTCGGAGCCACCATCGAAGGTGTCCACGTACTGCCGGGCATCGGACGTCTTCCTGATACGGGGTTCGATGGCCGCCTGCCAGTTGCCGCCCGGCTTCGACTCCAGTCCCAGCCCCAGCTCCCAGGCCCAGCCATCGAGTTCATCCACCCGGAAGAAACCGAACAATCCGCCCGTCGTGCGTTTGCTGTAATTACTGTTGATGTTGAGGTTCATTCGTCTGGGTGTCGCTGGTTCCCCTGGGTACCAGGTCCAGCTCGCCACCGAAGCGCCAGAAATTGCGGAGCTGGACATTGCCGCCGATCTCGAGGCTGTTCCGCAGGCGATCGCCGTCGAAGTTCCAGTTCCCATCCAGCTCGACCCGCGCCGAGTAGTCCTGGAACAGGCCGGGTACGGTCTCCCGGTAGACCAGGCTGCCCCCAGCCTCGATCCGGTCCGCCCGTCGCAGCTGCCCGGCATCGTTGATGTCGAAGCCCGGTGACAGCGCCTCGAACCCGACTCCCCACAGCCAGTGTTCGGCGCGCGTGCGTTCGAAACCCAGCTCGACCGCGTAGCCGGACAGGGAAGTGGCCATAGTGTCCACCTCGACATGTGTCGCGTCCGGACGCTGGAAGAAATGGGAGCTGAACTGCTGCAGGTCGGTGATTCGTTCCCGGGTACCCTCGACATAGCTGCCGGCCACCTGGCCATGAAATTCGTATGTCCCGCCCTGGAACCTGAGCCTTGTGTTGGCGCTTCCCGTGTAAGCCTGCCGGTTGTAATCCGCGGCGAGGGGATCGTCGACTCCGATATCACGTCTCACTGCAGTGCCGGCTATCCCCACGGTCGACCCCGCCGCGCCGAACTGCTGCTCGAGGCTCAGGACGCCCCAACCGATGGCCGGCACGACACGTGCCTTGTCTTCGATCCCGTCGGATTCGTTATAGATCGAGGCGTTCTCCGCGGCGGTCATCGCGACGAGCGCCCCGACCGACAGACCACCCGGCGTGCGGCCAGTCAGCTTTCCCGCCCCCAGAATCGTGCTGTTCGAGGGCATATCCACGTAATCCGCATCCGGGTAACTGGAGGGGGCGGCTCCGATGCGCCGCGAATAGAACAGGCCCTGGGCCTCCAGCAGCTGAACGGCCGACGTTCGGGAAAGAAGACCGGGAAGGCGGACAGATTCACGACTGCAGGATCCGCCTCGACCTGCCCGAAATCGGGATTGAACGTCGCGTCAACCGTCAGGCTCGGCCCGAGGCCGAACTTCACGTCTGCTCCGACCCTCGCATCGAACTCCGTCTGACTGCGGAACGGATCGTCTGTGTCCACAAGACTCGAGCTGGTGTGATCGGCGGATGTCGAAACATAGGGGACGACCTCGACCGGCCGGCGAGACTTGACGCCCTCGATTCCTTCGAGGTCTCCGAACCACGAAACCCAGCCGGACTCGTTTCGGGGGATCGCGATCCAGAAAATATCCTCGTTCTTGTGCGGAATGAACCTGTTGACGTTCAGACCCCAGACGAGGTCGTCCCCGGAATTGAACCGCAGCTGCGACAGCGGGATACGGAATTCGGCAGTCCAGCCGAGGGAGTCGATTACGGCCGAGGCGGTCCACACCGGATTGTAGGAAAAATCCCGGGCCCGGAAGTTGTCTTCGTCGTTCTTGGAGTACCAGTCCATGCGGCCGCCGGCCGCGGTCACCGCGAAGTTGGGCCGCGGTCACCGCGAAGTTGTAGGATGTGCGGCGGTCCAGGTAAGAATCGAGTGACACGATGAGACGCTCCGAATTCCCGGAGTCGTCACGGCGGGCGAGAATCGCCCGGATCTGCGACGGGTCATCGCTGTACATCCGGGCCCCGATGTACAGGGTCTTGTCGTCAAACGCGAACGCGACCTTCGTGCTGTCGGAGGGGAGGACTCCTTCTATCGGCTCGCGCTGCACGAAATCCGAGATAAACGCCGCCCGGTTCCAGACGGCGTCCTCCAGCTTGCCGTCCAGTTGGAACCTGTCGTCCGACGTGAATCGTTCGATGCGTGCAGTCTTGGTCTCGCACTCTGACCCGGAGGTATGACGGCAGGGCGGCCAGTTCGGGGCCGGAACAGAGTCGCGGAATACCTGTGCGGAAGCCGGTGCGGCAAATACCGGGACCGCGGCCACAATGGCGAGCAGGAAGACGGCGTGCCGGCCCCGCGACAGCCGGTATTGTGGGTCGGGCGCGGAGCCTCGACGCACCTGAAGGTGTGTATGTCTCAAACTATGCTCGCTGCCCGCGGCCCTGGCCCGGGCTGTGTCTCATCTCGATTGTGACCGGGAATCCGGTTCCAGCGCGACCCCACACTCGCCACTTCCCCAACCCCATCTCATAACAGGCGCCCCCCGCGAAGCGCTGCAATCGCGCCCCTCTCGTTCCGTCAGAGCCGGTCGGTCTTGCGTACGAACGCCACGAGGTCGTTCCGGAACTTTTCCATCGACGGTGCATGGAGATACATCATGTGTCCCGCCTCGTAAAACTCCAGGTGCACTCTTTCGCGCGCTTCAGGAGAAATGTCCAGGTGTCCGATATCGTGTTTCGTGGCGAGTGCGGGCGTTGCGAGGTCGTAGTACCCCTGCAGCACGAGCAGGTGGAGTCCCGGGTTCATCGTGAGGGCCATCGCCAGGTCGGGCCTGAGGTCTGCCCACGGAGTGGCCCAGCCCCGGCCTCCCGGAGCCGTGTGCTTCCAGTCCCAGTTGCTGGTGCCGCCCGACACCTGGTATTCCTCACCCATTCCGAAGTCGAGCTCGTTGTACATGTAGTCCATGAACGCCGCGGTGAACGGGGGACCGACCGCCGGGAAGAACGGGTCGTAGTCCATCGACTCGCCGAGTGGGTTCACGGCCGGCCCGATGAACCGCGAGTCGATCCGTCCAGCGATCAGTCGATCGTCCCGTTTGAGCTCCTGCAGGAACTGCGGGTGCGTCACTCGCAGATCCGCCTTCATC
>JBDGUY010000089.1:0-6837 GCA_039585935.1 Gemmatimonadota bacterium | reverse complement strand
CGATCGTGACGCCCCCGACCAGCGCCCAATCTTCGCCCACGATGTCGGAGTTGATGTTTGGAATGATGCTGAAGTTCCCCGCATGGAACACCCAGCCGAGTCCGAGGCGCATCACGGCGTCCACCTCCGTCTCGAACTGTTCGCCTTCCTCGGCGTGCTCGTCTCCATGCTCATCGGCCGGCTCGAGTGGCACGACTTCGCTCTCCTCGTCCTCCTCGAGAAGCACCTCGTCAACTCGGCCAACCTCAATACCGGTACCAATATACATGATAGCCCCGTGGGCCCAGTTCTCGAACGGCTGGACCCCCATCTTGATCATGGCGATCCAGTCTCGCTCGATCGAGCCGTCCGACCACTCGACGGCAATCGAGCCGGCCGCTCGCGGGAAGAGCTGCCGTGCATATTCCAGCCCGAACGTGAGGCCTGTTTCATCTTCCTCGAACTTCAGTCGCCGCGTCGCACCGACGAACATGGCGATCTCGTTCTTCCAGGGCGCTGCATGCTCGGCATGCTCCTCGTGCTCACCCTCGGCCTGATGAACAGCCGCTGGGCCTTCCTCTTCGTGCCCTTCCTGGGCGGTAACGTTCCCGGGGCTGATAGTCAGTCCGGTTAAGGAGAACAGGAGAATCAGCGTTGCACGGAGGAGTCGGTTCCGCATGAATCGTTCTCCCAGATTCCCAATGTCAGGACGTCTCATGGCTACGTTCCGCGCCTGCTGCGCGCCCAGCCCCGCACGACCTCCTTGCCGATCCGCATGCCGAGATAATACGCCGCCGCGAGCGGGATTGCCCAGGCATACAGCGGAAAGTACCCTCGAGTCCCTTCGACGGCGATCCAGATGGCGAACGGAATCGTGATGAGAGCGGCGATGGCGTGCTGCCCGCGGGCCGCCGTCTTCTCGAGTTCCCAGCGGCATGGAGGACACCAGCCCGTGTCGTCGAGCGTGGACAGCGGCAGTTCCTCGTCGCAGCTGCGGCAGATCGCACGCGGGCCCTCGCCGATCGGCCCGATTTCGAGCCGTCTACGCCTGGGCTTGGATCTGTTCGATGATCGCATCTGCAAATGCCGTCGTGCTCGCGGTTCCTCCGAGGTCGGAGGTGACGACCTCTCCGTCCGTGACCACTGTCTTGAGGGCCGTTCGAATCCGACCCGCCGTCTGGTGCTGGCCCATCTGGTCCAGCATCAGGCAGGCGCCCAACAGCAGCGCCGACGGGTTGGCGATTCCCCGGCCGGCGATATCGGGTGCAGACCCGTGTACGGCCTCGTAGATCGCGACGTCCTTCCCGATATTCACGCCAGGCGCGAAGCCGAGCCCGCCCACGAGGCCCGCCGTGAGGTCCGACAGGATATCCCCGAACATGTTCTCCGTCACGATCACGTCGAACTGGTGCGGGTCGAGCACCAGTTGCATCGCGGTCGCATCCACGATCCGGTCCTCGAACTCGATCACGTCCGCATAATTCTTCGCGACTTCACGGCCCACTTCGAGAAACAGGCCCTGCGTATACTTCAGGATGTTCGCCTTGTGGACCAGCGTGACTTTCTTCCGCTTGTGCTCGACCGCGTACTCGAACGCATACCGGCAGATCCTGTCCGAACCGTATCGAGTGATCAGCATCACCGACTCGGCGACGGCCCGCGGGTCCTGCCGCATGCCGATGTAGTGCTCGATACCGGCGTACAGCCCCTCTGTGTTCTCACGAACGATCACGATGTCGATGTCTTTGTAGCGGCCGCCCGGCACCATCGTCTCCGCCGGGCGCACATTCGCATACAGGTCGAAGTGTTTTCGCAGCGCCACGTTGATGGAACGAAAACCGGCGCCGATCGGCGTGGTCAGCGGACCCTTCAGGCAGTACCGGTTTCTCTCGATCGAGTCGAGCGTCTCCTGGGGCAGCAGATCGTGTCCCTGGTCCACCGCAGCGAGACCGGCCTCGTACCGTTCCCACTCGACGGGTGCGCCGGCCGCAGCGAGGATTCTCACCACCTCCTCGGTGATCGCCGGCCCGATTCCATCTCCCGGAATCAGCGTTACGGTATGCGTCATCGGGCGTCCTCTACGTATCGGGGGCTGTATTCGTGCTCGACGAGATCCTCTCCATACTGGATCAGGTCCAGGATGTACGAGGGCCGCTGGGTACCCTCCAATCGGGCACGCCCCGCGAGACCGATCGCCTTTCGCCATGTGACACCGTTCAGCGTCCCGCTCTCCAGCATGGCCCGTGCGATCAGTCGGTTTCGCCCGTCCGTCGTGGTCACCTGCACGCCCCCGAGGCCCGGATAGCTCTCGAAGAGCTGCTGTGTCTGGGGCGTGAACAGGTAGATGTACGGCCCCACCTTCGCCCATACGGACCCGCCCCGGCGCAACTGGTCGGCTGGCTGGATCACGTGGACATCGACGACGTTTCCCTTGAGCTCGACGTCGACCGCTGGCCCGTATATCCCCTTCAGGTCCTGCGCCTCGGGCAGTGTGAGGTCGGGCTCGTTCTGACAGGCAGCGAGACCCCAGGTCAACCCGAGCGAGGCCAGGAGGAGCATCCCGGCCCGAACACGAACAGCCTTCCGACTCACGATGGAGCCATCTGGGCGGCCACGTTCTCAGCGAGGCTGGCCAGCAATGCCGGGGAGTCTTCGGCTCCCGGATCGCTCACGACCTCTCCCCACCACACGATGGAGCTCATCCGGATATCGATCATCGCGAGCAGCAGGTGCGCCCGATACCTCGCTGGCGTCCCTGGTGGAGCATCGGGGTCGTCGGGTTGGGCTGCGGGAGCCCCTTCGGCAGCGGGCGCGGTCTCACCGTCCTCATTCTCGGGCGGGTCCATCTCGACGAACAACGCGATCGGCAGGATCACGTACCGTGTGTCGAACAACGCGGACAACGACCTCAGCTCGCTGTGCAACGGTTCGTAGATCTGCTTGCGCTTCACGGGCTTCTCGAGCAGACCCTGGTAGGCCAGCCGAGTGGGATCGATTCGCAGTATCGGATTCCTGTCCACGCGCCGGATGACTGAGGATGGAAGCGCCCAACTGCTGCCGCCGCGCGACTCCGCCAGTACGAATTCGAGCTCCGCGTCCATCGCGCGCAGGGCATCCTCTTCGCCTGCCGCGCCTCCCGGCCACCCGCCGGCCTCGAGGGGCACCACGGACTGCACCGGTACGAACACGACAGGCGAGCCGAACGGAAAGCGTGGCATGTCCGAATCCTGCGCCGACAGCGAGCCGGGCCCGCCAGCCAGCAGGAGCATCAGACCGAGCGAGCCGATCCACCGGCGCGTCGGCGCGTGTTCATGGTTCACGTACATTCCTCCGTGACGTCTCCGGATCCGAATCGGGCTGCCGCCCTGCGCACATCGTTCGTGATGATACCGTCTACCCCGCACTCCGCCAGCCATTCCATCGTCGGCACGTCATCCACCGTCCATACCTGGATCGTCCGCCCGGAATCGTGAATCCGGGTCACGAACTCGTGATCCACCAGCGACACGTCTCCCGAACGGAGGGGAGTGTGTACCACCTCCGGCACCTCCCGTTCCGGCGAATCCTGCAACCACTCCGGAGTCGTGGCCAGGCGGACCGCCTGCGATACGGATGTTGCCCGACGACCGGGATACTCCTTGAACGCCCGGGTATCCACTCCCTGTT
This sequence comes from Gemmatimonadota bacterium, assembly GCA_039585935.1. Taxonomy (GTDB): domain Bacteria; phylum Gemmatimonadota; class Gemmatimonadetes; order Palauibacterales; family Palauibacteraceae; genus Carthagonibacter. The sequence goes on along the minus strand of JBDGUY010000089.1, from coordinate 3,192 downwards.
CGACATACAGGATCGTATTGGAAGTGCGGCCGAACTGTGCGACGAGATCGACGACGTGCCGGCTCGCCGCCGGATCCTTGACGTCGACTGTGATCTCTACGTCCGGGAATCGTTCGAATATCTGCTCGAGCGTCGGGACGCGGAGAGGCACCGGCCAGCGCGGAATGTGCGGATCCGATGCGGCGGACAGGTCAGCCTGTTGAATCTCGCCCAGGTCCAGGGCTGCCACTTCCCCACTCCGATCGCTCGTTCGCCGGAGATCCGGATCATGGATCAGGACGAGCACTCCGTCCCGGCTGCGGCGGACGTCCAGTTCCAGCGCCCCGGCACCCAGCTTCAGCGCGAGTTCGACTGAAGCCAGTGAATTCTCGGGCGCCTCAGCCGCGACACCACGGTGGCCGATCACAATTGGATTCATCCACCCGTCCCCAGGCGGTCGAACCGGATTCGCACCCCGGCGTGAAGGGACAGCTGTGACAGATCCTCCACGAGACTTCCCTGGCCCTCCGCGAACAGGCTGACGAAGCCCTGGTCGACCACCGGGAACTCCAGGCCGAGAATTCCCTCGAGTCCCAGGCGGAATCCGTTTCGCTTTTCGGTCTGGGCGATCTCTTCATGAAACCGGGCCGAGATGAAGTGACCACCCGGGCCGAGGCCACCGTATGCATCCAGGCGGCCCAGCGTGAAGTTCTTCTTCACCATGATGCTGAGGATCGAATCGTCGAGATCCACGAGGCGACCGTCCGGGAGATAATCCTCGGAGGTCCAGAATCGAAACCCGAATCGAATCGAAACTCCGCGAATCAGCAGGTTCGCGACGTCGACCCCGACCCCGTACGAGATGCCTGCTTGCCCCTCTTCCGGCAGGACGACACCGAAACCGACATCGAACGAAGCGAACCGGGTCCGGTTCGATTCCGCGTCGGAACTCGCTGCGCTATCCGCGGGGGGCGCGGCTTCCTGGGCGAAGACAGCTGGCGGCAAGAGCAGCGTCAGGAACAGCAGGCCGCCTGTGGCCGACGAGGCACGACGGGCGTTCGGAGCCATCCGGGCGGCAGGCCGCCGGGCCATCCGACTCACTCCGCGGGTGGCGGTTCTTCGGTGCCCGAAGCTCTGGAGCCCGGCGTCCACCCGACAACCGGGGGGCGTATGGCACGGGGCAGCGCGGCGCTCCCGATGACGACCAGAACCAACCCACCCACGGCAGCGAGCGCCGCCGTCCCACCGCGTCCCAGGGCCGCGAAGCTGAAGCCGGAGAAGGCCAGGGCCATCCCGCAGAAGATGACCGTGAGAGCTGCGATCCGCCGGGCAGTCAACTCGGCCTCCCCTCGATCTCAGAATGATCGCCGAGCGAAGCGGAACCCCGCAGGCCTCTCACCTGGACATGATCCCCGATCAGCGACTGCTCGATCTCGCATTCCTCGAGCAGGCTGCCTGCCCCGATAATCGAATTCTGTACCTTCGATCGCCTGAGTACGGTGCCGTCGGCGATGCTCACGTTTGGACCGACCACCGCGTTCTCGAGCACCACACCCTCGCCAATGCACACGGGCTGGACGAATTCGACGCCGGGGATCGGAGCTGGAGCGGGTGCAGCTTCCTCGCTCAGAACCTTGAGGTTGGTGTCGAGCAGCGTCTCCGGCTTTCCGCAGTCCCACCACTCGGAGACCTCGGAAGTCAGAAGCTTCGCCCCATGATCGATCATGTACTGAAACGCATCCGTAAGGAAGTACTCACCCAGCTTCGGCGGCTGCACCATGACATGCGAAATCCCCTCGAACAGGAGATCGACATTCCGGATGTAGTACAGACCGATGTTCGCCAGCTTCGACACCGGGAGTTCCGGCTTTTCGATGATCTCCCGCATGAAACCTTCATCGTCGTGCACGATCACGCCGAAGCGCTGATAGTCTTCGACTTCCTTTGCCCAGATGATCCCGTCGAGCTCGGGTCGATGCTGGATGACGTCCAGATCGGCCTGGAACAGTGTGTCCACGAACACGATCAGCACCGGTCCGCGCACGTGGGGCTGTGCGAGACGGATGGCGTCGGCGGTGCCCAGCTGCCGGGTCTGCTCGACCGGGATAAATCCGAGATTCGGGTGCTCGGTCTTCAGATGCGATTCGATCTGGCCGGACAGATGACCCATGATTCCAATGATCTCATCCACTCCCGCCTGCTCGAGTAGATCGAGCACTCGGTCGAGCACGGTTCGGTTTCCCACGCGGAGCAACGGCTTGGGCCGCGTATGCGTATGGGGCCGGAGTCGGGTTCCTTTTCCGGCGAGCGGAAGAATGGCTTGCATGCGACGCTCACGGACGTTCTGATGGAGGGTATTCGGTCGGCCGGAACGTAAGGACGTCCTATGGACCGGGCAACCGAGTCGTCCACCGAAGACGGATATTTCCGGTAATCCGAGCCCCGTGGGGAAACGGCAGAATGATCGGCGAAGTTCAGGTTCGAACCGGCGGCAGCAGTCCCGGAGCCGCCACGATCGACACGCGGATCACCGGTTCACCGGAGAGTCGTGTCTACGCTGCTCCCTTTGCGCGGATCTGGGATACCCTGCACGACGAGATCTCCCGCCGCCGGAGGTGGATGGTCATTCACTCCGATGAGGACCTCGGGCTCCTGACGGCAGTGTGCCGGACGCTGCTGCCGTGGGAGATCGGACACCTGTCAGTGTGGGTACGGCTCGATGAGAATGGGCTCACGCGAGTGGACGTCCGCTCTTCTTCCCGATCAACGCTCGCACTGCCGGGCGGGAACCGCCGACGGGTCCAGGCGATCGTCTCGTCGCTAGACAACCAGCTCGGTCCCGGAGCGCGAGTCCGGACCTGATTCGTTTCAGAGATTCACCGGTGTCAGGCCGCCCGGTCTCCTCCATGCTTCAAGGCGTAGTCATACTCCGAACGCTCGATCACGGCTGCTGCCGTCAGGTCACCTGTCACGTTGACCGTCGTCCGGCACATGTCGAGAATCCGGTCGACTCCCAGAACGAGGGCGATTCCGGCCGCCGGATCGACGCCCGTCCCGGCGAGGGCCTGTTCCAGCACCACCACAAGGATGATGATTCCGGCGGACGGAACTCCGGCGGCCCCGATCGAGGCAAGCGTAGCCGTGAGCACGATCGCGAACTGGGCGGTTAACGAGATGTCTCCAATCAGCACCTGGGCGATGATCATCGTCGCC
>JBDGUY010000088.1:0-6847 GCA_039585935.1 Gemmatimonadota bacterium | reverse complement strand
ACCAGGTATGAGCATGGGTATGGGAACCAGCACGACGACCGAGACGACCTGGCAGGAGGGAACACTGGTTCTCGCGATGTTCCACGGATCCACCAAGGACATGGTGTGGCAGGGAACAGCGACCGGAGACCTCAACCAGGACCTTTCGCCCGACGATCGCACACAGCACATCAATGACGCTGTAGCGAAAGTGCTCGACGGCTTTCCGCCGGGCAGCTGATCCGGGCATTGAGAGCCTGAACAGCTGACAGACGTACGAGAGCGCCGGGAGGCACGCGGCCCCCCGGCGCTTCGCGCATCCAGACCTAGCTCCCCGGCTCCATCCAGGCATCCCCGTCCACCGGCGGCGGCAGGCGTCCGTAGATGTAGTCGTCCGCCACAAGAGCCAGCCGGCGCGAGATACTGGATCTCCTGATCGCGAACCGGACCGCGGCGTGCATCGGGTTGTCCGGGTGCGAGTACGGACACACCGAGATGCACCGGGCACAGTCCGTCCCGATCTTGCACCAGTGGGTGAAGCAGGCCTCGGAGTCGATCTTCCAGCGCAACGCACCATCGATCTCGGACCGGTGTCCGGAGGGAATCGCGTTGCTGGGGCAGGCATCCGCGCACTTGAGGCAGATCGAACAGAAGTCAATGACGGAGTCCTCCGGCACACGCTGGTCCGGGACTAAAGGCAGGTCCGTGGTGACGACCGCGATCCGAACCCGCGGCCCGAGGTTCGGGGTCATCAGCAGGCCCATCCGCCCGATCTCCCCGAGCCCGGCATCGCGAGCCACCAGTGGGCAGATGACCCGATAGTTACCGTCGATGTGGGCGCGTGCCGGGTAGCCGAGGCTACGGATGAACAGGGCCATCTGCACCGCGATCGCCCCGGACGCCAGGTACTGCTGTGCCGACTCCATCACGGTCGGGCCGCGCGGCGCCCGGTCGATCATCTCTTTCGCCATTTCCACCGTCACGGCGATCGCCCACGCGTGATCCAGCTGGACCGGCTGCCCATACTGCTCACCGCGGCCGACGACCGCGTACTTGTGGTAGTCACGGAGCTCGGTGACTCCGACAGACACCGCCCCCAGCTTCCGGGCCCACCCTTTGAGGAACCGGGTCATCGTCTCGGCGTCCACCGGCTCGCGATCTGCCGCCACCTTTCCCTCGACGAGCGAGCGCAGCTCCTCGACCGTCCGGAAGCTTGCGTCGGCGGCGGCGAAGCTGAGCGGCTCGTACAGGGTAGCGCCCTTCCGGAGCAGACCGGGTTCGGCGCGGAATGCCTTGTCCGGCTCAAAGTGCTCCGGCCTTTCCTCGTAGTACGCCCGGAACAAAGCCGAGCCGGGCACCAGACGAACGCGGGAGAACATCACGTCCCGTTCGTCGAACCGGGTGGTAGGATTGTCGCGTACGGCACGGTGTTTCGACCCGGTCGGAATCAGGAGCGCAGCCGCCCCGGCCAGGGTCAGCAGCAGGATGACCGCGCCGGTGGTAGCGCCCGCCGTTCCCGGGAGCACGACGACCGCCAGGTATGGCAACGGCAACAGCAACGTGAGAAGAAACAGGCGCCCGGCGGCTCGCGGCTCGCCTTCGCGCCAGGAGACGAAGGAGGAGAACCCCAGCCAGACGAACAGGACTGCGCCGGTACTGTACAGCAGCGCATCAAACAACGGCATGATCGACTCAGACATCTAGAACGCCTTCTGGATCAGGCTCCGAACAAGTTCGGCCAGGGACAGTTGCGTAAAGACCAGGAAGGCGAATGGAATGAACAGTATGACTCCGACGGCACCAAGCTGGTGCAGAGTGAGCGGAAACGCATTCATACTCCGCACCTGGTCGTAGTCGGCGCCGAAATCGGCCATCGCGGACGGATCGGCGGAATCCAGGAGTCCGTCTCCACCGGCTGGCCACCGGGCGTCGAACGCCCGAATCAAATTGTGCGCGAGCCAGCCGTATTCGACCATGCCGTGGTTCTTGGCCCTGAGCATCCCAGGAACGAGCACGACAAGAGGGGCTGCGAGAGCGAGAATCGAGAGAGCCAGGAAGAACGCAACCTCAGGAGCTGTCTGTGTTATTGTGGCGCCGCCATACAGGATCTCGTCCGCCAGAGCCCCCGACAGCGCCGCGTTGAGGGCGAATCCGATCAGGACAAACGACAGGTGCGCCCGCGTAACCGGATTGAGTCCACCAATCCCGTCCGGGTGTGCCGGCAAGATCGCCAGTTGCAGCTTCCCGACGCGTCGAAGGAACAGACACCACACGAAGTAGCGCCAGGCCCACAGGAGGAGAAAGAAACCCACGAGGGGTCTGCTGACCATTCCGAACCACCAGCCGGCGGCGCTCAATGTGGCGCCGCCCGAGGATCCTGAAGCCCAGGTGGACAGGTCGCCGCGAGGGTCGAGCACAGGAAACCACCGCATCGCGATCCACGGTATCAAGAGCGCCACGAAGAGAAGCAGCAGTTCGATCCACAACGAGTTCGCCCGGCGTCCGATATCGGCCCTGGCGTCCTTGTACTCCGGCATCTCGCCGTCAGGGATGAGCGATGACGACTCGAGGTACTGCATCGCACTGGCGAGCTGTATGCCAATCGCGCCGGTCGCGATTACCAGCAAAGGAACGACCGCAAACAGGCGGGCCAGCGCACTGGCGTCGTGAAGGAAAGGGATATCGACAGCGGATCCCCAGGCGGTGCCGCTCCATGCTGCGAGGAGCAGCGGTGGCAACGAAACGACAGCCACGAGAAGCACGAGCGCCAGCTGGGCGACCTGTGTTGAATCCGCCGAGAGACCGACCCTGGCCAGAAGACTGGATATCCATCTGCTGGCGCCGAATACGTTGTGTCCGGCTGTCTCCGCACTCATCGTTGATCCTCTCGCGCTTCGTCCCGATGTCGATCAAGGGGCAAGGTACGGATCTTCATCAGTCAGAGTTCAGATCCATTGGCGCTCCTTCGTCAATCGAACGCAGATGCAGGTCCCGCTGTGGCCTCGCAATCTCGATGCCCGCCGCGTTCAACGCATAGTGCGCTGCGATCCGCAGGTCGCTGCTTGCGCTGTACCACTTGTCCATGTCGACCCACACGTTGAGATGGAAATTCAGCGAGTTGTAGCCAAAAACCGAGGAACAGAGCTTTCGGGGCTGGAGTCTTGACGACAGGCAGTTGCTTCGTCGCTGCATCCTCGAGCGTCTCGATCACGGTTGGTCGCAGTCTTCATGCTCTTCTCCATTGTGTGCGCCTCACTACCTGCGATCCACGCGTCTTGCGGTTCGCCGCCCGGAACGCCGAGCAACTCACCTCTATCGCCATTGGATCAGTCGCTCGCCGGCGGCGTGTACCAGATCGGAGATGAATATGCTCGCTCCTGGATCGTGGCCGGTACGATATCAGGCAACGGCAGGTTGTTTCGCACCGCGTCGTAGGTGCTCCAGCGCGGCGTCGGGATCTCCAGCACGCGCACGTAGTACGCGGCTCGCACGGTCGGGTCGAAGTCCGGATCGGCCCAGACCGTGGTCAGCTCGGTATCGCCGATGTCGTTGGTATAGGTGGCCGTCGTCACATCGACCGTGTTGCCGACCGGCGGCACGCTGCCGTCCGGTCCGACAGTTCGCCCGTCCGCCAACGCAACGTCGTAAATCTTCTCCACCGGCCGATTCATGCGTTTGTCGAGAAATGCTTTGACGATCTGGATACGATCGAGATTGCCGCTCGCCGGGTCTTTGAGCGCCCACACCATGAACGTCGGCGCGGTCGCTGCAGCGGGCGCAGACGGCAGGTCCTGGCCCATCGGAACACCGTTCGCGTAGCCCTTCGACACCCAGTCGTCACCCTCCAGATCGCTGGCCGAGAAACCCCAGCCGCCGAAGACCCTGAGCCGAATCAGCGTTCCGGATGTGCCGTATGTCTCCTTCCGCATCATTCCATCGAAGATCCCGGCGCGGGTGTTCTCGTCTGCCCACACGGCGGTTGCACCTGCGCTGCTCGGTATCGGACCCCGAACGCCCGCCGCCGTCATGTTCGGATTGAGTCGTTTTTGCGGCGTGTCATCGACGTTTCCATGGCCGCCATAGAAATTGAACTCCTCGTTGGCCTGGTATCCCGAGTGAACATCGGCTCCAGCCACGAGCCCCATCTTGAACGGGTTGTACCCTACCTCTTTCTCGATCTTGAACCCTTCCGCGAGCGCCTGCCGATAGAAACCGTGCTTGATCTGACTCGGAAGACCGACATTGATCATGTTGGGAAAGATCTCAAAGTTGGCGAATTCGTCGTTCGGCGACAGCCATGGATGCGTCTCCGATTGCCCCTTGAGCTGCAGGATCTCGAACAGGGGCTCGTTCAGCTGCTGCCGGCGCGCGTACCGGGCGTCCATTGGTCCACCACGGAACTGGCCGTCGACCGCCATCGGCATCTCGGGAGAGAACATCCAGCCGTCCGACACGTTGCTGTTGTGTGGGATCGCGAACGTCTCGATGCCCATCGTCCGCTGCGCCTCCAGATAGGTCCACAGATCATCCGGAAACAGGGAGTCGAATGAAGAAAACGGTACTGCCGGCGGCGTGTCCCGGAAAAACACGTTCCGGTGCATGTTCTGGCCGTTGGGGATCGAGGTCCACTCGTAGGCGTAGAGAGTTGTGAACTTCCCGGGATCATTGAACCGATCCGCCGTTTGGATGAACTCCTGCCAGTTTCCCTGGCGGAGCTCCGCCGTGTTGTACTCCGGCATCGGGCTGTTCGTGAGGAGGGTGCCGATGAGCTGGCTCACATACTGCCCGCCCGTCGCGGGGTCTTTGATCCCCGCTGCAAAGCCCTTCGCGAAATCGGACTGCGACAGAGGACTGCTCGGATCGACCAGGTCCTTCAGAACCCCGTAATACTCCGAGTGGTCGGTGATCGCGACAAAATCGTACGGCGTGCCACGCTTGATCTTGTGGCCGGTCGTCGAGAGCGTCACCTCCTCGCCACGGCCGTAGCGGTACGCCTCTTCCCAGGTCTGCCGGACACCGATGGTGAACGCGTCGAACGAATTTCGGGTATGCATGTGCTGCTCGCCGAAGTACACCTGGCGGTCCGCCGGATCCGGCGCGGAGTCCTGGGCGAGGCCGGGTGCCGCGCAGGCGAGGAGCAGAGGAACCAGACAAGCCAAGATCGGGCGGTGCGCTGGGGCCAGACCGCGGGCGGTCCAATACCTGGTGCGGATGCGTAGTGGGGGGGGCATCTGAATCCCTCCTGCCTGAAGTTGAATCGGGATCACAGAAGAATAGCCTCGGATAGACCCGCGGGGCTATCAAAGATACCGCAACCTGCCCACAGTCACCGTGGTCAAGGCGAGATCCCGGCTCACGTGCCCGACGACCGACCGACGGGAGAGTGATCAGAACTTCAGGCCGAAACTCACGCCGTACACCCAGGTGACATTCCCACCGATCAGGTCGGCGTTGATCTCCGGCGTCAGGGTAAAACGTTCCCCCAGCTCGAACTCGTATCCTGCCCCGAGCCGCAGCGCGAATTGCGTCGTGCTCTCGCTTTCGCCGCCGTCCTCGGGCTTCTCCTTCGAGCCCTCGAGACCTGGGCCGGCCTTGACCCCCAGGCCTTCCGTCAAGTGGAAGTACACCGGAAAGACGATCAACCAGTTGCGAGTGACATCAGTCGTCGACAGTTCGATCGCTTCGACGCCGATGCTCCAGCGACGTGAAAGCCGTCGATTGTACTCGATACCGAACCCGAATCCCGAGGCCGACTCCTCAGTCTCGGTCACCCCGCCGACGAATAACTCGACGGAATTTCGCCGCTCTCTTTCCTCGGGTTCACCATCTGATTCCTGCGCCCTTCCGACAGCGGGCACCAGTGTCAACGAGACGGCAACGAGGCAGATCGGGAGTAATCGCATCATGTCACTCGTGTAGGATCCGCGCGGGCGGATCGTCAAGGTCGTCCGCGGCGGCATCAGGGACCAGTTCGCTTTGCCCTCCGGGGCCACCGAGGACAACTGCTTCAGAAGGCGATGTTGTACTCGATACGAAAACGCTTGCCATCTTCCCGGGCAATGTCTCCCGGCTGCAGCAGATCGACGGCATCGACGAAGAACAGACGGGCGAAGATATTCTGCCTGGGACCGATGGTGTACAGAACCCGGAATTCGCTCCCTTTCATGTTTGTGAGCCGCGACTGGGTCGCGGTGCCCCATCGCGCCCAGTCATCCTCGATGTATGAACTGTTGGCCGCCAGCGCTTCTACGTGCGAGTAGTAGTAGCCGATCTGCCAGTCGTGAGCCTCGCCGCTCTCGCCCAATAGCACCTCTGCCACGTAGCCATCCCGGTGATCCTGGTGAAACTCGCTGAAACTGCCGGCCGGAGCCGTGCTGTAGTCCTGGAAGTTGTGACTGTAGGAGACGCCGAGCCGCAGCGGCTGCGCCAGGGCGGTAGCGCGGAACTGCAGCTGCAGGTTGAGCAGGTCGTAATCCCGGGTGTTGTTCTCGGTGAGCAGAAGCTCGCCGTCCGGGTCGTCGGGATCCGCTCGACTGGCGAACACTCCAGCCGCACCGGTGAATCCGACCGATTCCCAGTCACGCTCATAGGCCGCCTGCCCGATGAAGCTGGTGCCCGAGAAGTCCCTCATGCCGGCCGGGAGCGCGACATAGTTGGCCTGCAGGGTGAGGGCGCCCCTGCCGAGCTCCCGGCGGTACGATCCTCCGACTCCGGCGAACGTGACGTTGTCGATCAGGAAGAGATCATCCTGGTGCAGGAACGAGAGTTCGTTCCGACCGGCCCAGACCTCGAGGTTCTCCGTCCGGTAGGACAGATTCCAGTAGTCGAAGTTGAATTCGTACGGTCCGTTGGCGCCGCCGTCGAAGTC
>JBDGUY010000087.1:0-6876 GCA_039585935.1 Gemmatimonadota bacterium | reverse complement strand
TCGAGCCAGGCCCGCAGGGCCGCGGAGTCCTCGATGAACATCGGTTTCATGAGGCCGGAATATCGCCGGACGCGATTCCAGGCGCACCCTCGAGTGCGCTATCACCGAATGGACCGTCCGCGGTTGTGCCAAACCGATCTGCCCTTCCCTCCAATGCCCCCGATCGCGATCTTTGCCGGCATGTCAGACAATTCACCTGCCTACCAGCGGTTCTTCGCCGAGTTGAAGCGCCGCCGCGTGTTCCGCGTGATGGCCGTATACGGAGCCCTGGCCTTCGCCATCATCGAAGCCTCGGACGTGATCCTGCCACGCATGGCGATGCCCGACTGGACGGTCTCCCTCGTGGTGTGGCTCGCCCTGATCGGGTTCCCCGTTGCGGTCGCGCTTGCGTGGGCCTTCGACGTCACGCCGCAGGGCGTGCAGCGGACCGCCGATGCCGCTCCCGGAGAGCTGACGGAAATCATCACCGCTCCCGCGTCGAAGCGCTGGCCGGCAGGTCTGCTCGCTCTCGTCGGCGTGATCGCGCTGGTTGCCGGCGCGTGGTTCGCGGGCCGGAATACGGCTTCTTCGTCGGCGGCCGAGTCCGTGGCGGACAGGCCGGCCGGTGCCGAATCCGGCACGCATGTCGATGCTGCCACGGGCCCTTCGACGGAGTCGATCGCCGTGCTCCCGTTCGTGAACATGAGTTCGGACCCGGAGCAGGAGTTCTTCTCCGACGGGATTTCCGAAGAGCTGCTGAACCTGCTGGCGCAGATCCCGGACCTGCAGGTGGCCGCGAGAACCTCGTCGTTCTCGTTCAAGGACCAGAACCTCGAGATCCCGGAGATCGCCGAGCGCCTCAAGGTGGCCCATGTGCTCGAAGGATCGGTCCGAAAGGCCGGCAACCAGGTGCGCATCACGGCGCAGCTGATCCGGGCGGACGACGGATTTCACATGTGGTCGGATACCTGGGATCGCTCGCTGGACGACATCTTCGCGATCCAGGATGAAATCGCCGCCGACGTGGCACAGCAGCTGAAAGTCACCTTGCTGGGCTCCGCTCCCACGGTCGCGGAGACCGATCCGGCAGCCTATGCGCTGTATCTGCAGGCACGCCAGCTGAGCCATCAGATCACGCTCGAGAACCTCGACAACGCCGTGGCGCTGTACCAGCAGGCCCTGGCGATCGACCCCGAATATGCCGCGGCCTGGGCCGGTCTGGCATCGAGTTACATCTTCCAGACGGGCAACGGTTTGCGGTCGATTGACGAGGGCGCCGCGTTGGCCCGTGAGGCGGCCGACCGGGCGCTGGCGATCGACCCCGAGTATGCGGCGGCCTACGCAGCGCTCGGCCAGATCGAGCAGACCCTCACCAATGACCTCACGGCGGCCGCGCCATACATCAGCCGAGCCCTCCGCCTGGAGCCGACCAATCCCGACATCATCGCCAGCGCCGCGACCCTGGCCCGTGACCTCGGCCGCCTGGACGAGGCCAGCGCGCTTTATGAATACGCGGTCGCCCGTGACCCCGTGAACTCCAGCGGCCATCACAACCTGGGCACGGTCTACCTGTGGAGCGGACGGCTGGCTGAGGCAATCGTGTCGTATCAGACCGCGCTCGCCTTGAGTCCGGGCCGCATATCTTCCCAGTATGGGATCGGATCGGCTCTGCTGGTCGCGGGCGACGCTGAAGCGGCTCTCGAGGCCTTTGCGCTTGAAGAGGGCGACGAGGAGTACCGGGTCAAGGGAATGGCTCTGGCATTCCATGACCTGGGCCGAATGCCGGAATTCGAGTCGGCCTTCCGTGAGCTGCGAGATACGTGGGGGGAACGGTGGCCCTCGGAAGTGGGGCACGTGTACGCCTGGGTCGGCGACCCCGATGCGGCGTTCGAGTGGTTGGACAGGGGCGTGCTGCAGAACGAAGACGGACTCGGAAGCCAGTACCTCCGGCCGCTCCTGGTGCCGCTGCACGATGACCCGCGCTGGGCCAGATTCCGCGAGCGGACGGGTACGTCGGACGAGCAGCTGGCGGCCATCGAGTTCGAGGTCACGCTGCCGCAGTAGTCACGCTTCGACCCGCTCTACCACTCTATCTGACTCTCCAGTCTCGGAATCAACGCCTGGAAGCGCGGATCGTCCCGCAGTCCGTCGTACAGTGGATCGAATTTCAGATCGCCCAGGCCAACGAAGCTGGGACGCGACAACATCTCTTCCAGCTGCGCGATCGCAGCATCGGACCGACCCGTCAGCACGTAGGTCCGCAACAGGAACCAGGCGATCAGGTTCGAGTCCGTCGCGTCCACTCCGTAGTTGAACAGTCGGTCGGCCTCCTCGGCGTGCCGTATCGCCTCTTCCGCGTCACCCGGCCCGCCGCGGAGGGCGAGGCTGAGCCCGAGATCTGCATGGGCCACTGCTGTCACACCGAACTTGTCGCGCGGAATGGGATCGGGCCGCAACTCGAGAGTTCTCGTCGCCAGGGCCACGGACGAGTCCGCCCAGTCACGAGCCGCATTCGTGTCGCCGGACAACCTGTAAGCTAGCGCCAGTCGCATCGGACGACTGTGATAACGACGAGTTGTCGACGACGTCGACACGCCGGACTCCTCTCCCGACATCTGCCGTGCGGCCTCGATCGCGGCCGCATGGTCACGGCTCATGTATGCGAGCCAGTACGCGAGGCCATCCTGGACTCCGAGCCCATTCATTCCGAGCTTCGCGTCAAACGTTCCTCGCGCGGCAGCGGAATCGCCCTCGGTGAACAACTGGAGCTCCGTGAGAAACGACCCGGACATGACGCTGTTGGGGTCGAGGCTGATGCCGATCTCGAACTGGCTTCTTCCGGCTCCGAATCGTCGGAGCTGGTAGTTGTTCAGGCCCTGGTTCCACATCAGGGTCGCATTTCTCGGATCGAGCTGGATCGCCCGATCGAGAAGTTCGATGGCCTCGTCCCAGCGACCCAGGCGACGGAGCACCCAGCCCTCGTGCTGCAGGATCTCGGGATCACTCGGCCTTAGACTCCGTGCCCGCTGCAGCGGGACCAGCGCGGCTTCGAAGTCCCCCTGGGCGTAGTACTGGTAGACACCCTCCGCGAACAGGGCGTCGGCGCCACCCGGGTCCAGTTCGCGCAGCCGGTCGACGCTTCGGCGGGGCGGGAGCGTATCGGTTTCGAGCCCGCGGCGGAGCAGCCACGACTGCGCCCGAACCAGCCTCGCCCAGGCGGCTGTGAATTCGGGATCGAGCTCGACGGCGCGTTCGAATTCGGCCACCGTCTGATACTCAGCATCCGCGTCGTTCGACAGCTCTTCAATCAGCTTACCCTGGTGGTACGCGTTCCACGCCTCGATGTTATCCGTGAGAACCGCACCGAGTGCCGCGCCCGTCTCTTCCGACAGTTCCGCCTCGAGCGCCGTCGCTACCGCGCGTGCAATTTCGCCCTGGATCTCGAATACGTTCTCGGCCGTCAGTTCCCTGTCGTAGGTCTCGGCCCACAGGTGCTCGTCGGTCGCAGGATCGATCAGCTGCACGTTGAGCCGGACCCGTCCTCCGGACGTGCGCACTCCGCCTTCCACGATCGAACCCACCCCGAGTTCGTCCGCGATCTCCTGGACCGGTCGACTCTGGTCCTGGTAGGCCATGACGGAGGTGCGCGACGTCACCTTGAGATCGGGAACCCGGGTGAGCTGGGTCATCAGGTCGTCGTGCAGGCCGAGCGCGAATGCCTTGCTGTCTTCCGTGCCGGCGAGGTCGGAAAACGGCAGCACGGCGACGGCCATTCGGGCCGGGGCATCCGCGACGATTGCCGCGTCGGGCGCCGAGGCGCCGTCTCCAGCTGCCGAGCTGCGACCTACCCACCAGGCGCCGGCCACGAGGGCAAGCACACCGGCCAGCGCGAGCAGACCCGCTAGCCAGCGCTTCGATGCCGGCTGAGCGGCGATCGCATCCAGCTCTGCGGTCGCCGCCGGATCGGTGCGCTTCACGCCCTCCGCGGTCCGCTCGTAGGCCCAGGCGAGGACGAGTGCAATCGGGAAGCCGATCAGCACGAGAAAAGTCGCGGTGCGCAGCACGACGTCCGGCAGCGCCAGCCCTTCGGCAAGAAGATCGGCGACCTGCAGCACCACGAAGCCCACCGCGCCGTACACGGCCGCGACGCGGAACACCTCTCTTCGCTTCAGCTCCGCGAGGAAGCGCTGGTAGGCGGGAACGTCCGACATGGCCATGTCGCCTCAGCTCCCGGGGAGATCTCTGTCGGGCACGATTCCCTCGAGGCCCGTGTCCCGCATGACTTCCACCATGCGCGGATCCTCACGCACCGGGTCGAAGCGCTGATTCCACACGGCATGGATCCACGAAGTTCCAAATCGCGGCGTTCGGTTCTTCAAGTCCAGGATGGAATCCAGTGCGCGGTCCAGGTCGCCGGCCGACAGGTAGCTCATGAATACGATGAAGTCCCCGCAGCACTCTTCGAGGGCTTCGCCGTCCCCGGCGCGCAGGGCCGCATAGTATGCTTCTATGGCAGACTGGAGATCACTGGAGTCATTGAATTCGTCGACTCCGAAATAGATCGGCAGATCCTCCCCGCCCTCTTCCACATGCTGGAGCGCGACCGCCTCGGCATCGTCCAGTCGACCCTCCGCCTCGAGCGTGAACAGCAGGCCCTGCACGGGCAGAGGCATCCCCGGGTTCAACAGCAGCGCCTGTTCCCAGCGCGCGATTGCTTCCGCGATCCGCTCGTTGTGGACGAGAATGTAGGCGAGCGCGTGGATCCGAATCGCCGAAGTCGGATCGACCTCCACCGCTCGCCGTGCACCGCGCAGCGCCTCCGCGAATCGGGCGGTATTGGTCAGGGATTCCGCGTACTGCTGGTGTGCCTCTCCGTTGTCCGGGTCGATTGCGAGCGCCCGGAGGTAGTGGACCTCGGCCTCGGCCCACTCCCGTCGCTCCTTGAAGACGTTGCCCAGCGCCACCTCGGCGATCACGAGCTGCGGATCCAGCTCGAGCGCCCGCCGTGCTGCCGCTTCCGCCTCGAGCAGCGAAGGCTCCCAGGCTGCACGCCACTCCGCGGGCTCGAAAGTCAGCGGACCGTAGTAGGGGGCAACGGAATGGGCGAGCGCCAGGCCCGCCCAGGCCGGGCCGAACGCAGAATCCCGCTCGACAACGGCCTCGAACAACCGGATCGCATCCGCAACTCCGGGCCCGCGCTCCCTGAGCCGCGACTGCGCGGCGAGGTACAGATCATAGGCTTGCATGTCCGCCGTCGGGGTGACGAGCATCTGGTCGCCCGACAGGCCCAGCGAGACCTCCAGCTCCTCCGCGACCGATTCTGCGATCTCCGTCTGAACCGCAAATACATCGTCCAGCGTGCGATCGTAGGTCTCCGACCACATGTGGAAGCTGTCCTCCGCGTCGATGAGCTGTGCGGTGATCCGCAGCCGGTCGTCCTGCTTGCGGACGCTTCCCTCCACCAGGTAGCGGACTCCGAGTTCGCTCCCGATCTCTCGCAGGTCCTTGTCCTCGCCCTTGTAGGCAAAGGAAGACGTGCGTCCGGCCACCCGCAGCTCGCGGATCTTCGCCAGCGCGTTCAACAGCTCCTCGGTCATCCCGTCCGCAAAATACTCCTGCTCGGCGTCCGAGCTCATATTCACGAACGGCAGCACCGCGATCGACGGCCGGAGGTCTTCGGAGAGGTCGGCATAGGCGAGCTGAAGGACGGCCTCGTCGCTCCCGGTGGCGGAATTCGCGGTTCCCGACGCCGCCGGCACCGACGCGTTCCCGGCGGACCCACTCGCGGACTCGCCGGCTCGCCTCCCGGCCAGCCACACGCTCCCGATCAAGGCCGCGGCTCCCGCCAGGGCCAGCAATCCGGCGGGCCAGCGTTTCGCGGCCGGCGCGGCAGCGATCGCCTCGATCTCACCCGACTCGGCCGGGTCGGTTCGCCTCACCCCGTCGGGCGTGGACTCGAACGCCCAGGCCAGCACGATCGCGACCGGAAAACCGACGATCAGCAGCAGTGCGATCAGCCGATACGTCCATTCGGGCAATAGCAGCGCCGGCACGAGCAGCTCGACGACCTGCAGCAGCACGAAGCCCACGGCGCCGTACACCGCCATGACGCGGAACACGCGGCGACGCTTCAGCTCCGCGAGGAAGCGCTGGTAAGCCGGGACTTCGGTCATGTCTGTCTGGCCTCAGCTCCCGGGCGCGGCCCGTTGGGGCTCGACGCCTTCGAGGTTCAGGTGCCGCAGGGCATTCACGAACCGGGGATCGGTACGGTACCCGTCCCACATCGGCGACCACAGGCTCGTCTGCCACTCGTTCCCATATCCCGGATCTATCGCCACCAGGTCGACGAGCGCATCGAGCGCCCGATCCGTATCACCGAGCAGGGCGTACGACCAGGGGAATACGGCGGCTGCGCAACAGGCCTCCAGCGCCTCGCTGTCACGGCTGCGCATCGCGCCGTAGTACGCCTCTATCTGCCGATCCAGCAAGGCCAGCTCCTCCGGATCCCGCTCACCCTGCATCCGGGCCGCGGCAGCCAGGCCAGCTCGGACGCTCCGCTCCGCGCTCTCCCAGTCTCCCAGCGCCCCGTATGCGTCCGACAGCGAGGGCAGCACCCGGATGAGCTCCGGGTCCAGCAGCAACACCCGTTCCATGGCCGTTACCGCTTCGGCGTATCGACCGAGATCGACGAGAATATAGCCCAGGATGAAGTTGCGAATCGCCGAGGTCGGATCGAGTTCTACTCCCCGCTCCGCGCTCCGTACCGCTTCTCCCTGTCGTCCGACGGCAGCGAGATGTTCTGCGTACTGCTGATGGGCCTCGGCGTTGTCCGGATCGATCTCCAGCGCGCGGACATAATGGCGTTCGGCTGCCTGCCACTGCCTCCGGTCCCGGTTC
>JBDGUY010000086.1:0-7079 GCA_039585935.1 Gemmatimonadota bacterium | reverse complement strand
GGGAGACGTTGTCGAGTTCGACATGGTGCAGGGCCAGAAGGGTCCGGCCGCGGAGAACGTCGCACGCGTCGACTGACTTCACTGGCTGACGTCTAGCCTGAGAGGGCCGTTCCGTTTTCGGAGCGGCCCTTTCTTTTTGCCTTGAATCTCCGAACGACATCCGGCCAGGAACTGCTCACCTCAGCGAATTCGGCCTCGAGCTCCCGAATTCGCTGGCGCGCGATACTCGATCGGCGGCTCTCCCGACTCCTGCGTCGGCTCCGGCGGTCTCGGCCTTGTCGCGCTCATGGACCTGCCGAGTCCGGCAGACCGCCCGTGAGCGCCAGGTATTCCGCTCGCACCGAGTCCAGCTGCGACAGCCACGGGCCGTTTGCCTCGGCCCGGAAGGTCAGGTATCGCTCGTAGACTTCAAGCGCTGAAGCCGTATCTCCGACGAGCGCGTGAAGAGGAGCCTCTTCGCGCTGGAACACGATGTCGTATCCATCGGAAAACAGCGAAGCCATCCCCGCCCATCTGCGTCCCCTGAGTGCCGCAGCCAGCGCGCGTTCGTAGTCGCCGTCCTCCCGGAACCAGCGAGCGAGAGACAGGTTCACGATCGGCCAGAACTCCCCTGTGGGCCCCTCCTGCCTGTACACCGGGGCGCGCCGCGCCAGCGAATCGTAGCTCAGCGTCGCGGCGGTATGCGGCAGACCGGCCACCCTGGGAAGCCACGCTTCCAGGAGCGCCGCGCAGGCTGAGAAGAACGCCGGGACCGGAACGTCCTCGCGCAGGTAGCGGATGGTCGCCGACACACCTGTAGTGTCGCCGCCCGACAGATTCCACTGGCTCAGCCAGCAGCGGGCACTGGCGACACTTTCTCGGTCGGCGTCGCTGTAGGCATCCTGGCCGGCCACCTGTCTGAGCAGTCGCACGGAATGCGCCGACAACTCGTCGGGAAGTCCGATGTGGATCGCCTCACGGACGACCTTGATGTTCTCCACAAGGTCATCGGTGCGGGGCGGCGGGGCCAGAAAGGTCTCCCAGCGCGGCCGGCCGACGTACTTCAGCCACATGTCGTGCCAGCCCCAGTACACCGACGCCAGCCTCGGGATGTAGCTCGGCCCGCCGACATCGTCGAACGCTCGCGTCGCGTTCTTTGCGAGATCCACGGACCGGCCCGTCATGATCGTTCCCTCGATGATCGCCCGAACCTCGCAGTGAGAGCCCATTCCGCCGTATTCCTCCGACAGCGGCTCGAGCTCGAACCCGAACGCGCGCGCCTGTCCGTGCCGACGTGCTCTCCCGCAGGACTCGGGACTCGCGAGACTGTCGAACGCGGCGAGATGCTCGGCGATCGCGGCTGAATCGCCTTCCAGAAGCGCGACCTCGGACAGTTTCCAGTGAAGCATGAGGTGTCCGGGGTCCTGCCGCAGCCCCCGCTTCGCGTGCCGCTTGACCCGAGACAGTCGGTCCGCGACCCCGACCTCGTTCCCCGCACCCATGTATGCCTCGGCAAGCTCGTAGTTGGCCTGGAAGTTCTCCGGATCGAATTCCAGGACCCGCTCCCACGCGTCGATCTCGTCCCGGATCGATCGAATCTCTCCGAACAGCTTCCCCGCGCCGGCGGTCAGAATCGCGCGGTCCCTCGGGCTCAGGGCGTCGCGGTTCTCCCAGGCGACTTTTGCCAGGTATTCGTCCGTCTCCCCCGCGAAGAAGCCCGCCATCGCCGCGAGAACGAACGTCGAGTCCCGCTCCACCGCCTCCCGGAAGTAGTCGATCGCCTCATAGTCGCCCTGCTGACGGTTCCACGTCCGGACGCCGGCGAGGTACGCCTGCACTGCCTCCGGCCTGTGTTCGCCAAGCTTCGGGATCCGGTCCGCCAGGTCTTCGTAGTGGGTTGCCAGCAGATCGATCACGAGCTGGTCGACCAGCCTGGGCCAGTCGGTATAGGGGCCTCGCTGGATGGACGGCGGCGTGGTCGCGCCGGTCCGGATGTCGACCAGGGACGCGTGGATCTCCATCGCGTCCTCGGTTCCCATCACAGTTCCTCGAATGAGTTGACCGGCCGCCAGGTTACGGGCTGCCTGGACAGCATCGGCTTCCGTGGGAGGCATGTCCGACGATCCGCCGACACGCTCCCACTCCGCCCGGACCAATTTCGGCTCCACGGCACGCGGGCCGAATTCTCCGGTGATTTTCCAATAGAACACGAGCGGCAGGTCGTCCGCGAGATCGGCGAGCGCATCGTTGTCGCCGACGAAGCTGAACGGCAGAATCGCCAGCACGTCCGGGTCGAGAGGCGGGACCTCCGACTCCGACAGAAGACTCTTGTCGTCCCCGTCGGAGGCGCGCTCCCGGATGATCGACCAACCAGCATCCAGCGTGACAATGGCGATCGCCGCGATGACGAGTGAGGCCCAGATTCTCTTCCCGGGGCGCCTTTGCTTTTCGCTCGTTTCAGGTTCGCCGGGAGTGGGCCCTGTATCCGAAGTGCCCGGGTGGACAGCTACGAGCACGGGATCGGACTTTCGGTCTCGCCTGCCCTTGCCGGCCTGCAACCGCGCTGTTTCGCCATTCGCGATTCGCAGCTGTGCAGCGAGCTTGCTCGTCTCCTCGGGCGGTTCCAGGCCGACGTTTTCGGACAGCCACATCCGGTACGACTCGTACTCCTTGAGCGCGGCCGTCACGTTGCCCTGCCGCTGACAGGCCGTCATGAGGTCGCGCACCGTCTCGTCGTCGTCCGGGCGGATCTTTCTCGCGTGTCGCAGGGCCCGAATGGTGCCTCGATCGTCCCCCGCGCTCTCCGCCACGCGCCGCGCAGCGGAGAACGCGGCACGACGAAGATCGGTGCGCTGATGGTCCAGCCACCGCTCGAACTCGATCGACCCGGTGACGTGCAGCCCGGGAAGGAGATCGCCACCGTACAGTTCGAGAGCCTTTTCCCAGTTGGCACCCGCGATCGCGCTGCGGAATTCGACCGCGTCACACCGAATGCGACCTGCTTCTACACCCACGGTTTCCCGGCCGCCAACGACGACCTCGTTGCCGAGGCTCGATCGCAGAATGTGGAGAGTCTGATTCAGGGAATTGCGGGCGCGGGATTCGTCGGATTCGGGCCACAGCAGGGCGCAGGCATCCTCACGCCGCCGGGCCCCGTCTCCCTCGGAAAGAATGAGATAGGCCAGCAGCCCCAGTGCTTTGCTGCGTGACGCGACCGAAAGCACGAGCGTGCCGTCGGGCCGGAGCAGCTCGATTGTGCCCAGCGTTCGAAAATGGATCATGTGTCGCCGACAGCGCCGCCTCGGGAAGAGCCACCGGGGGCCACGGCGGCAGAAATAGTTCAGCGCTGTATGAGGAATGTATACTGAACGGCGTAACTGCGCACCTGTCCAACCCATACGGGCATGCCAACTCCAGAAATAAGGGAAGGATAACGGAAGCATAACCGGACTCCGCCAATGTTGGGGCACACTCGCGACGAGCCACCGCGTGGACCCGAACAACTGGAGGACACCATGCTACGCCGAACGCTCACCCCCCTGGCGCTCGTGTGCGCCTTCGTGTTGTCTGCATGCAGCGACAGCACGATGCCAACGTCCCCGAACGCAACAGACGAGTTGCGGGAAATCCCCTCGCTGAGCTTCGTCAACGGGCCTGCGACTCCTGGCGAATCTCCGATCGAGCGGGGAGACGCCCCCTGGTGCTACTGGTGCGCCACGCTCGACGCGGAGAGCAATCTCTACACGACACACCAGAGCGCCTACGACTACTTCTGCAACGCAGGACCGGTAGTGGAGTGGGACTATCAGGAACTCAACAACGGTGGACACACGATCATCAACGCCCAGGCCCGCGACAAGCCGCTGTTCATCTACAACATGACAGACATGTTCGAACACTTCGCGGCCGGTCTCGACATTTTCTGCCCATTCCTGGCGAATGAATGGCTGTATCAGGGCACACAGAACATGACCGCGAATGAGAGGTACAGCACCGATTCTTCCAGCTGGCTCTATCAGATGAGCGCCCAGGGAGTCGTATACGATCACGACGGCACCCGGTATCACTTCACCAATCGACAGAAGCGAACGAGCGACAAGGGCTGGACCCACCAGTTAATCCAGGTCAAGTGACCCGCACCGCGCCAAAGATCGTCGGGAGGCCCGGGTGTGCAAGTGGGGCCGCTGCCGCCCGGGTTCTTTCCGACACCTGCTTACCGCTCGGCCGGTGTTTGCCGGCCGAGGACGAACGAGGCGGATCCGCGCAAATCAGTATGGCTCGTCGCGGATCCGGGGGCGGTCCGAAGGTTGGGCCGTCCCTTCCTCAACCCGGTGCTCACACCTTGAGGAGGTGCACGATGTTGAAACGAACTTCACTCCTGGTCATGGTCGCGCTGCTCGCCGTGAGCTGCGATGACTCGCTCACTCAGCCGAACGCATCCGACACCCAGCTGGTGGAAGCGCAATTCGACGCCCAGAGCGGGAATCCTGTTGTGCGGCGGGTATCGGTCGGTGGCGCGGATGGAACTGCCTATGGCCCGCCAGGCTCCGACGCGAATTTCTCCCTGGTCGCCCTCGAGCGGGCGGACGGAACGGTCACGGGACAGATTCAGGATGCGTGGTACAAGAACTCCGGATTCCATGCGAAGCTCGACTGCATGAGCGTCGACGGCACTGACGTCTGGGTGAGCGGAACCGTTACGAAGAGCACGTATCCGCCTTTCCTTGGCAGGACCGTGAACGTGCAGGTTAGAGACGGCGGGGATTCGGGCGAAGATATGATCAGCCCGGCGTTCTTCTTCCTGCCGTACACCTGCGTAGATCAGTTTCCGTTCGAAGACCGCGGATTCCTGTTCCCCGTGAACAACGGGCAAGTCAAGCTGAACTGAACGGACTCTGCGGTGGTGTGGTGCAACGCGAGCGCCCGGCTTCGGCCGGGCGCTCGTCGCGGCACTTCGGTTCATTCGCGGAGCGTACAGTCAGCCCTCGATCACACCCAGCTGCTGCATCATTCCCATCGCGTCCCAGTCCGCCGTGTGCTCTACGATCTTGCCGTCCTTCAGGCGGCTGATCGCCGTGCCCCTGACTTCGATCGACTTTCCAGTGGCCGGAATCCCGTTCCACTCACCCGTCTGCGTTCCGGTCAGTATCCACTGATGTGCGACCGCGTCGCCCTCGGCAAGCTCCTGGACGACGGCGAACCGCGCGTCGGGGAATCCTGCTCGAAGTCCTGCGATCATTTCCGCCAGTGCATCCACTCCTTCGAACGGATCCAGCTGACTGGAGTGCTGCCGGTATCCAGGAGCGATCAGTTCATCGACGGAAGACAGATCTCCCGTATTCCAGAGATCCGTGAATCTGCGTACGACGGCCTTGTTGCTTTCGGACATCTGTGCTCCTCTTCCATGGCGGTGAGAATAGACTGGCTGCTCGTTCCAGAAACGCCAACGTGGCCAGTCCGTGTCAACCCGCCGAGAATGGATCCACCGACCACCCTGTGCGTATGAATCCTGTGCGGTGGCGATTGCGTATGTTCAGGAAACAGGAGGTGGTTCTTGGAACAGTGCCATGGCAAGACCAAGGCTGGAGATCGGTGCAAGCGTTCGGCGAGCGCCGATTCCCTTTACTGCTCGACACATGCGGGACAGGCCGGAGATAGCGCTCCCGAGCCCGATGCGCCTGAGGTCGTAGACGAGAATTGTTGGGACCGAGACCCGGTGGAGACTCTGATCCTCGCTGCTGCCCTGGGTGCGGCGGTCGTCGTTGTGCTCACGTTCGGGCGGCTGTTCAAGGCCTGATCGACATCAATTGATCCGAATTCGGCGCTCTCTTCACGACGGCGCCGGGTTGAGTAACGCCTTTGACCTGGTCTGCTCATGCGGTGAGATTCCCGTCATGAGAATTGCGATCAGGACGCATTGTGCCGCCCTTCTGCTGTCAGCCACGGCCATCTTCCAGGGATGCTCGCCTGACGGCGCGCCCGAGCGTGACTCCCTTCCTGTCACTGCCTCAGGTTCATTCGACTGGCTCATCGCCGGTGGCTCCGTCGTGGACGGGACCGGCGCGCCGGCTCGCCGCGCGGATGTGCTCCTTCGGGATGGCAGGATCGCCGTCGTGGGCCTGGTGGACGCGGATACGCTCGACGTACGTGAACACTTCGACGCCCGGGGACTCACCGTCACCCCGGGGTTCATCGACGCGCACGCGCATGGTAATCCGACCGGTGAGCCGGGATTCAGCAACTTCCTCGCCATGGGCGTAACCACGATCGTACTGGGCCAGGACGGCGGGGGGCCCGAGGTCGGGACACTGGACGAGCACCTCGCAGCGGTCGACGCTGCACGACCCGGCGTCAACGTCGCCTACCTGGTGGGTCACAACACGATTCGACGAGAGTCCGGGGTCGGCTTCGACGCTCCCGGCTCCGAAGGTATGGTGCGCATGTCCGAGCTGGTCGCGCAGGGGCTGGCCGCCGGTGCGTTCGGCCTGTCCACCGGACTCGAGTACGACCCGGGTTCCAGGTCCGATATGGACGAACTCGCAGCGATTGCCGGACCGGTGGCCGACGTGGGCGGCGTGATTTTGAGCCACATGCGCACGGAGGACGCGGACCAGGTCGAGGGCGCACTCGGCGAGTTGATCGAACAGGGTCGCCGGTCGGGCGCCCGCGTGCATGCATCACATCTTAAGATCGTGCTCGGCAACGAATCATCGCAGGCCGAATCGCTGCTTGAAGTGATGGCGCAGGCCCGGGAGGAGGGCGTGGAGGTCACGGCCGATGTCTATCCCTACACGGCCAGCTACACGGGGATCAGCATTCTCTTCCCCGATTGGGCCCGGCCGCCGAACGATTACGTGGTGGTGGTCCAGGAGCGTCGGGACGAACTCGCCTCTCACCTGAGGCAACGGGTAGAGAGTCGCAACGGTCCAACGGCCACCCTGTTCGGCTCGGGTGAATGGTCCGGCTGGATGCTGGCGGAAGTAGCCGCGGAAGTGGGCCGGCCGTTCGAGGACGTGCTGATCGAGCTGGGGCCCGACGGTGCATCGGCCGCGTACTTCGTGATCAATGAGGACGTGATGCGGGCGCTGCTGAGTGATCCG
>JBDGUY010000085.1:0-9969 GCA_039585935.1 Gemmatimonadota bacterium | reverse complement strand
AGTTCAATTCGTGGACACACGAAACTGACCGAGGACCGACATGAGCTTCGAAGGCGTGGATTTCTACGACGTGGATGGACTGCTGTCCGAGGAAGAGCGGGCGGTGCGGGACATGGTGCGCCAGTGGGTACAGGAGGAGTTGATGCCTGTGATCAACGAGCACTACATGGCGCATACGTTCCCGAAGCACCTGATCCCCCAGATGGGCGAGCTCGGATTCTTCGGGGCGAACCTGCCGGAGGAGTACGGGTGCGCCGGCCTCAACAACGTGGCCTACGGGCTGATCAACCAGGAGCTGGAGCGCGGAGACTCGGGACTGCGGTCGTTCGCGTCAGTGCAGGGCGCGCTCGTCATGTACCCGATCTTCGCCTTCGGGTCGGAGGAGCAGCGGAAGGAGTGGCTGCCGAAGCTCGCCACGGGCGAGAAGATCGGCTGCTTCGGGCTGACGGAACCCGACTTCGGTTCGAATCCGGGTGGCATGCTCACCAGGGCGGTCAGGGATGGCGACGAATGGGTACTGAACGGATCCAAGATGTGGATCACCAACGGTTCCATGGCCGACGTCGCGATCATCTGGGCCAAGACCGGCGACATCGACGATGCGAAGTCGATCCGCGGCTTCATCGTCGAGACGGATCGCGATGGGTTCACGGCGAAGGACCAGGAGGGGAAGCTGTCCCTCCTCGCCTCGGACACCAGTGAACTGGTGCTGCAGGATGTGCGTGTACCCGATTCGAACCTGCTTCCGGAGTCAGGCGGTCTGAAGAGCCCCCTGATGTGCCTCACGCAGGCCCGCTACGGGATCGCCTGGGGTGCGATCGGGGCTGCCATGGCCTGCTTCACAGAAGCCCGGGACTATGCGAAGAACCGGGTACAGTTCGCCGGAAAGCCGATTGCCGCGACCCAGATCCAGCAGGTCCGGCTGGCGGACATGCTGACCGAGATCACCAAGGGGCAGCTGCTGGTGCTCCAGCTCGGGCGACTGAAGGACGCCGGCACGTTTACCGCCAGCCAGGTCTCGATGGCGAAGCGAAACAACGTGGACATTGCCTGTGAGTGCGCGAGAGAGGCCAGGAGACTGCTGGGCGGAAACGGAATTCTGATCGAATACCAGTCGATGCGTCACATGGCAAACCTCGAATCGGTGTACACGTACGAAGGAACGCACGACATCCACGGACTGATTCTCGGTCACACGATCACGGGACTTCCGGCGTACGACTAGGGTTCGTCGGGTGGGCCGATCCAGCGGTTGCCGAGCAGGATCGTCATGCCGATCACGATGATGCCCGAGAACAGCACGTCGCTCAGGAAATGTCCTCCGGCGGCCACACGCGCCAGGCCCACGAGGAGTCCAAATCCGGTCGCCGCTGCGAACACCTGCCAGCGCCGCCGCCGGGACACGTAGGCGTACCCCAGGGCCGCGAGCGCGAAGCCGGCCGACGGGTGTCCGGCGGTGAAGGAGCAATTTCGCTCGCACTGATCGGAGATCACGAACGCCGGGGTGAAGCGGCGATCTCCGCCGAACTCGGTCACGTCTCGCGGCCGGGCCCGTCCCCAGTGCTCCTTCAGGATACCGTTGACGACCAGGCCGGGCCCCAGCGCGATCACGATCAGCAGCAAGGCGGCGACGCGGCCCCGGCGTCCGATCGGACCTGGCCGGAACAGGCCGACGATCAACAGGCCGACCGACCCGACCACGGCCGCGCCGACGATCCAGTCAATCGACTCGTACAGCACCCGCTCCCACACCGCACCGTTCTGAGTGAAGCCGGCGCCGACCTCGTAGAACGGTCCCGAGAACGCGAGGTCGATGTCGGGCACGAGGACGAACAGCAGGGCGAGCGCTCCTGAAAACAGCAGGAAGGCGGAGGCCGCGCGCGGAGGATATCTCTGTTTCGTATTCAGGCGATCAACTCCCGTCATCCTGGCCGCCGGTCAGCGAGCTCTTCGCACGCGACTCCGTGAGCGATTCCAGAAAGTCCTGACGCTCTGCTACCAGCTGCATTCTCTGGTCCATTGATTCGACTTCACCGTGGAGCAGCCTCAGGCCATCCTCGATTCGCTCGAGCCGACCGCGGTCGGGCGATGAATCGTGCCGGAGCTGGATCCACTCCTCCATAACCTTGCCCAGGCGTCGACTCAACGGAAACAGGAGCACGAAGGTCCCGATGAGGAACACCATCAGCAGGGCGGCGATCAGTTCGGCGATCGCGATGGGCATGCAGTCCTCCTTCTGACCGGATTCCAAGTATCGGACACAGTATGCTACGAGCCCTGTTCCGGCACGGTTTCCCGCGCCGAAGTTGTGCGATTGGATGGTTCTCGCTAGCGTTCAGATCGATCCGAAGCGTCTACATGCGCGCCCGTAGCTCAATTGGATAGAGCGTCTGGCTTCGGACCAGAAGGCTGGGGGTTCGAGTCCCTCCGGGCGTATTGACCGAAAATCAGACCATATCCCTTCCAGCGAGCCACTGCCCGGAATCAGGAGATCGAGGATGGAAGCCGATGCCTCTCATCGTCCGGACCAGAGCGTAATCACCACCTTCTTCAACGGCCTGGGTCATTTCCGCCGGGGCTGGCCACAGTTCTTCGCTGCGGACATTGCCACCCGCGTCGCGGCAACGCTGGTGCTGACGCCGCTGGTCGCGTGGATAGCTCGCGGCGCGCTCGGGCGCGCGGGCGGCGGCGCCCTCACCGACCAGGATATTCTGTGGTTCGTGCTATCGCCGCTGGGGATCGCATCCGTGTTGATGGTCGCCACCGGTGCACTGCTCGCCGGGCTGATCGGCCACACGGCGATCATGACGGTGGCGGCGGGGATCGAGGAAGACAAGGCGGTGTCGTGGCTGGCGGGAATGCGCCACGCGGTGCGTCGGCTGTTCGGGATCTTCCGGCTCGCGCTACTCGGAATGACCCGGCTGCTGGTAGACGCTGCGCCTTGGCTCGTCGTGGCGGGAGCCCTGTATTTCTTCCTGCTGACCGATCACGACATCAATTTCTACCTGTCCCAGAAGCCTCCCAGGTTCTGGATCGCGGCCACCTTAATCGGGATCTCCCTGCTCGGCCTCGCCTGGTTCGTCGGGAGAAGGCTCCTGAGCTGGGCCGTAGCCCTGCCGCGCATGCTGTTCAGCGG
This sequence comes from Gemmatimonadota bacterium, assembly GCA_039585935.1. Taxonomy (GTDB): domain Bacteria; phylum Gemmatimonadota; class Gemmatimonadetes; order Palauibacterales; family Palauibacteraceae; genus Carthagonibacter. The sequence continues at coordinate 6,833 of JBDGUY010000085.1, read as the reverse complement.
ACACTCTCCAGCAGACGCCCTGCGTGCGAGCGCCGCGGCGACGGAGGGCAGGATGCTGCGGGTCTTGCTGCTGTTCGTGATCTGGGCCGGGGCGACCATCGCGTTCTCCGTACTCGTAACGGGCGTGTCCGGGTGGATCGGCCGGCTTCTGATACCCGAGGGCAGCCAGGACCTGGCCCGCATGGCGACAGGGATCGGCATCGCCTCGGTCATCGCGTTCATCGGGAACCTGTTGATTTCCATCGTCTCCAGTGTCGTGTTCGCCCTCAGTATCTTCGCGCTGGATCGGAACTGGGCCGAGCCGTGGGCGGCGCCGAAGGAAGTCACGAACGTGGAAGCTGGCACGCTGGGCAGCCGGGCGACGCTGGCCGTCCCGGGCTGGGCCTGGGTACTCCTGGCGATCGCGGTTCCCGCGGGCGCCCTGTTTTTCGGAATCCAGCTGCTCGAAGACGTATCCGTCGAGGACGACGTGGCGATTACGGCTCACCGAGGAGCCTCCGGACGGGCTCCCGAGAACACGCTCGCGGCGATCCGAGCGGCGATCGCCGATAGCGCGGATTGGGCCGAGATCGACGTCCAGGAGACGCTGGATGGCGTGGTAGCGGTGCACCATGACGCCGATTTCATGCGGGTTGATAGGGACGCTCGAAAGATCTGGGAGACGCCCTGGTCAGAGGTATCACAGATTCCGAATGGGGCGTGGTTCGGACCGGAGTTCGAAGCCGAACGAGTGGCGTCGCTGGAGGAGGTGCTCAGGGTCACAGGTGACCGGATCCGGGTGAACATCGAGTTGAAGACGTACGGCCACGGTCAGCAGCTGGAAGAACGGGTGATCGAGATCGTCGAGCGCCTCGGGATGACGGACCGGGTCGTTCTGATGTCTCTCGACAGACCGACGGTCGAAAAGCTGAGATCCCTGAGGCCCGACTGGACCGTGGGGCTTCTCGCGGCGGTGTCGATCGGCGACCTCACGAAGCTGGACGCGGACTTCCTCGCCGTGAACGCCAAGAACGCGACTCCTGGTTTCGCGAAACGCGTTCGCAACAGCGGCAAGGAACTGCAAGTGTGGACGGTGAATAACCCGGCCCAGATGTCGTCAATGATGAGCCTTGGGGTCGACGCGATCATCACAGATGAGCCGGCCCTGGCGCGCGACGTCCTGCGCCAGCGAGCGGCCATGACTCCCGTCGAGCGGCTGCTCGTCAGCATTGGCGCACAGGTCGGAATCGTCGAGGGCGCGGACGAAAGCTCGGACGAAGCGGACGCCTGATCGCCGGGCCCGGCGATCAGGCCCCCCCGAAGGCTACTCCAGTTCCGGAGGTCTTCTCATCGCGGACCCGCATTCCGGCCATGCGCCCGGCTCGCCGGTCCGCTCGCTGACGGGAAGCAGGGCCCTGTCGCGTGGCGTCCGGACCGGATCCTCGGCCGCCGCGTACGCGAGGATCGCCGCCAGCACCGCGTTCTCCCTCAGGTCGTCGAACACGACCTTGTCGTAGGTGTCCAGCTCGGTGTGCCAGGTGTACTGCCGGTACTCGTCGTACGGTGACTGCAGCCGGAATCCCGGGGCCCCGGCGCACACGAAGCTGCTGTGGTCACTCCCGCGACTGTACTGGGTCCCCGGGAACTCGAGCTCGATGTCCGCCGCGATATCTCTGGGGACCCAGGCGATCCAGCGCGCGATCCGCTCGCCGGCGTACAGGAAGCCCTGGCCCTCGATCTTCTCGATGCGCCAGGTGCCGTTGTCCTGGTTGAACGTGGCCTGGAGCCCGTCCATCACTTCCGGGTGGTCCTCGGTGAACGCGCGCGAGCCGATGAGCCCTACCTCCTCGGCGGCCCAGTGTCCCGCGATGATCGTCCGTTTCGGCGTGACGCCGGCTGCCTTCAGCAACCGCATCGCCTCGAGGACCATCAGGGTTCCGGTCCCGTTGTCAGTCGCTCCACTGCCCGCGTGCCAGGAATCGAGGTGGGCCGAAAGCACGACGTACTCGTCCGGCAACTCTGAACCGCGGATCTCGGCGATCACGTTGTGGTGCGAGACCTCTCCCGTGAGCTCTGCCGACATCTCCACCCGAAGGCGCGGCGACTGGCCGTTCAGTGCCAGCCGGTAAAGCAGGCCGTAATCCTCGCACGAGAGATTGAACGACGGCACATCCCGGGAGGGAGCATCGAAGATCTTGTTCGCGCCCCAGCCCTCGGACCACCAGCCCGCAACGATGCCCGCCGGGTTTGCGTCCGCGAGCTGCGATAGCGCCCGCCAGGGATTTCCGCCAAGCGCCCCGAGCGCATTCTCCCACGCATCCCGCGAGGCCTCGCGCAGGGAATCGATCGTCGCGACCGTCTCCGGGCGGGCGTTGGCCTCCAGCTCCTGCTTGGCCCTGCACATCGGCTCGACGGGCATGGCAAGCACGAACGCCCCCTCGAGTGTATCGAGCCACTCGTCGGCCGTCTCCTCCGTGAGATCGGCCGGGATCACCACAACCGGTCCTTCCACCGGGCCATCGGTTCCCGGGCTGTAGCCCATCGGGATCGCCTCGAGCGTGCGAACCCTGGGCTCGATCAGGTCGACGTGCGTCGTGCCCTGCCGCCAGCCTCGCCAGGTTCCGACCTCTTCCTTACGGACGGGGATTCCCCACGATTCGTAGTTGGTGACCAGCCAGTTGGCGGCGTCATCGTACTGCTGAGTTCCCGCGAGGCGGGGTCCGATCGAGTCGAGCAGCGCCTGCGCCAGCGACTCGAGCTGCGACTGCTCGATTCCTGTCGCGTAGATCGACTCGACGATCGGATCATCCACGGTCAGGTCCTGCGCGCCGACGGAGGGGACCATGGCGAACGTGACCACGAGCGGCCCGAGAATGGCCGGCAGCCTGCTGGAGAGCGACATGGGGGTTCCTTTCGATTCAAGTACCGGTCGAATCTCTCGTGTCGGCAGCTGGAACGCGAGAGCCCGTCTCCGGAACCGCGGTATCCGGGCGTCTCTTGTATGAGGTGCAAAGAATCTCCAGAATACGCGCTGACGGCGAACAGCAGCGCTCTGTCGGGGCCGATCTGGCCCCAGGGACTCATGATGAAGAGCCGCCGAACCGGTTTCTGCCTCGCGTGCCTCCCCTTCCGGCCAGCGTGCCGGTTGGCGCTTCCGGCTCTGGCGTGCCTCGGATTCGGACCCGTCGACGGACTGGCTCAGCAGGACGACCGGTCGGAGACGTCGGCTTCGGCTATCGATTCGTCAGTCGCGATCGACTCGACTGGCAGCAGCGGAAGCCAGCTGATTCCCTATCCTGTGCTGTTTTACTCGCCCGAAACCGGAGTGGGCTTCGGTGCGGGGGCGATCTGGTACTTTCGACGATCGGGCAGCCGCATTTCCTCGGTATCCCCGGTGCTGTTCTATACCACGAAGAAGCAATTCTCGATCTCGGCGCAGTTCGACAGCTGGTTCGACGGGAACCGGTGGCGGATTCTCGCGGACGTCGGATTCAGCCGGTTTCCGGCGAAGTTCTGGGGGATCGGCAACGACACTCCAGACGAGGCGGAGGAGGACTATACACCCCGCTCGGGCTGGGCCAGGGGACGCCTGCAGCACCGGATCATCGGCTCGTTGTACGGGGGAGTGAGGTTGTCGGCTCTCGCCCGGTCCCTGGTAGAGACGGAAGATGACGGAGTGCTCGGCGAAGGGCTGGTTCCCGGGTCGGAGCCCGTGGATCTCGTGGCGGCAGGGCTTTCGGCGACCTGGGATTCGCGGGACGTGGTGGTCTTCCCACGCAGGGGGATTCTGAGCCAACTGACCGTCGATCGATACGCGGAGTGGCTGGGAAGCGACTACGAATACACTTTCTGGACGGCTGACCTGCGGGGATATCTTCCGATTGGTGTTCACGTACTCGCAGGTCAGGCTTTACTGTTCGCGGTCGATGGAAAAGCTCCGTTCGATCAGTTGCCCAGATTGGGCGGTGACTGGTTGATCCGAGGCTACTACGAGGTCGGTGCCGGACAGGTAGCGCCCGGTCTCGGCGGTCTGGAGTTCGGAGAATTCCATCCATCGGCAGGCGTCGGAGTCCGCTACCGGTTGAGCAAGCAGCAGAACCTGAACATTCGGATAGATCTCGCCGTGGCGGACGGATCGTGGGGCCTGTACTTCAATCTCGGAGAGGCGTTCTGACATGTCTGCCCCGGCCATGACCCGGATACTGTTGAGACGATCAGTGTTCGTCTTGCTGTTCCTGCCGTCCGTCGGCTGCGGAGACCCTGCGCCACCGACCCCGAATCTGGCCGTATCGGATGTCTGGGTTCGCACGGCGGCAGTGCCCGAGGGCCTGACTTCACCGGTGAACAGCGCCGCGTACCTGACGATCGAGAACCAGGGAGAAGCGACCGACCGCCTGATCGGCGTCACGTTCGCTGCTGCGCAACGTGTCGAGCTTCACGAGAGCTTCGTGGACGAACGGGGAATCGCCAGCATGCGCCCCGTGGATTCCGTGGAGATCCCTCCCGCTGGCGAAGCACGACTCGAGCCTGGCGGCCTGCACGTAATGCTGTTCGGGCTGGATGCCCCGCTGTCCGTCGGCGACTCGGTACGCATGGCGCTGGAGTTCGAAGTCTCGGGCCGATTGACGGTGACCGCGGCAGTGAGACAGCTATGAGGCTCGGGGCATTCCTGGCGGCCGGAATCACATTTGTGCTGGTTGCACCTGACATCCAGGGGCAGGTAAATCCAGACGCTTGCTGTAATCGGTTCGATACCGTGCTGGAGAAGACGTTTCTGAAGATCGATGCCGTGCGACTCGAGCTGATCATTATGGACGAGACTCCGGTCCAGGTGGCGAACTTGATCGACAGCTCGTCACGTGATGACGCACTCGAGGACTCCGTCGCCGCGGTCTACGCGGGTGCTGAACGGGCGGATCTGCGCCTGACATTCCTGGTCTCGTTCAGCCTCGAACGATTCCTGGACGGCAATCGGGACTCCATGAAACGGCTGGCGAAGGCGAACATCGTCACCGAGGAAGAAGCTGCCCGCCTGTACCTCGAAAACGAACGGCGATTCGCGATCCTCGATGAATCCGGCATCCAGGAGGGCGATCGCCTGGAGCACGAGCTCAGGGGCGACACGATCATCACCCGGTTCGTCGACGCATCCGGCGTCATGCGGCTCGATGAACTTCGGGTGGGACCGGAGCGCCGCGCCGCCCTTCTCGGCTCGTTCTTCGGCCCCGGGTCGGAGTTTCGAGACGGACTTCTCGACCAGGTCTTCGAGTGCTGATCGCAGGCGCGGATGCGGATCTCATCTCGCATTCGCCGGTTCCTGTGGAATCGATTTCCCGTGTACCGTAGTTTCCCGGCGTCGAGCTGGTGCACGGCCGTATCCGAATCCCGTACCTAGAGGCGCAATTGAGCCGGAGTGCTGTCCGAAAGTCGATCGTCCTGTGCCTTGCCGCTCTGGCAGCCGTCCTGAGTCCGTCCCTGTTGAGACCGGACGCGCTGGTCATCACCAGGGCGATGCTGGCGACCACGATTTCGGAGATCTTCATCCGGGCGGATACCGTGGTCGTGGAACTCGAGATCGGTGTGGGCGATGCGCAGGCGTTTCAGAACCTGCTGCCCGACGAGCTGTTTGAGGCGCTCGGGAACGAGCCCGAACCGTGGCGAGACCGCCTCGCGCGGTTTGTCGCACAGGATTTCCGTGTATCGGCCGACCAGGGCCCCCCGTTGCCGGGCCGGCTCACCGGGATCGAAATCAGGCCGCGGATTCAGCGTGACGAGGTGACGGGAGAGTCCCTCCCGGTACAGCCCGAGGACGCGGACCGCGTCGTGTTCGCAAGACTCGCGTACCCACTGTCGGAGCGCCCCGCGAGTCTGACCTTCACGCCCCCCGGGGGAACCCCCGGGGAGCCCGTCGCAAACGTAGGGTTCATCACCTATCACGACGGGCTGCACGTCAACGACTTTCGCTACCTGGGCCAGCCGGAACGGGTCATTCTCGACTGGGAAGATCCCTGGTACTCGCAGTTCGAGAACCGCAATCTATGGCGCCAGTACAAGTCGCCGATCTCCGCGTTCCTGTACGTGGAACCGTTCGAGGTCCGGAAAGAAATCGTCATCCGTCCAAAGGACCTGGAGCAGTGGGTCGATCTGGGACTCGAGGGACGGGACGTGATCCCGGTCGACGAGCAGGACGAGTTGAAGGCCAGGGTCATCGAATTCCTCGAACAACGGAACCCCGTGACGATCGACGGCCGACCGGCCGAGGGGTTTCTCGATCGGGCTCACTTCATCTACCGCACCCTCAGGACCAGCGGAGTGGTCGATCCGCCACGCGATCTGGACGTGACGTCTGCGACGCTCGGTGTGATCTGGGTGTATCCGACTGAGTCATTGCCGGACAGCGCTGCCATGACCTGGGAGCTGTTCGACGATCGTATTCCCAGGATCCCGGGCGCGGTAACCGACGAAGCCGGGGCGCTACCTTACTTCCTGACGGAAGACGACAACGTCCTCGGCTGGCAGAACTTTCTTACCAATCCCACGGTGCCGGGCCTGGTTCCCGTCGAAGAACCTCCGACCGGTGGTCGAGTTCCGGCGCTCATTCTGCTGGTCACGGCGATCGCAGGCCTGGTGGTCGCGGTAGTCCTGGCGTCCCGCTCGATCCGGTCCGGGACGGGGATTCCCCGGTGGGGACTTCCGGTCGGCATCGTCCTGCTGCTCGCGATCGCAGTCTCCGCGCCGCTCGTCGCGCGGTCCGGGCAACTGTCGGAGGACGAGACGCGTACCGTCGTGTCGGGACTGCTGCTCAACGTCTACAAGGCGTTCGATTATCGACAGGAGAGCGCGATCTACGATGC
>JBDGUY010000084.1:0-7325 GCA_039585935.1 Gemmatimonadota bacterium | reverse complement strand
TCTTCATGAACGGTTTGCCGCGTTCGACCCGGCCACCGGGATCCTCGAGAAGCATCTCCGGCTTGTCGCCGATCAGGCCCACGAGCATCGGGTGCACCCCGACCTCGACGGCTCCGTCCGGCACCACCCGGCTCCACGTGAATCCATTCTGCAAGAACACGCCGCCCGGTACGGGCCCGACTACGTCCTCCAGCCGTGCGGGCCCTGCCGGTGCGCGTCGCTGCAACTCGCGTGACGCCACACGACGGGGCCGCTCGATGAGGACATGGTAGGCCGCCAGCGCGACGACGACCGTCACGAAGAAGGCTGCCGCAAGCATGATCCCCTCCCGTCTGATTCAGGTCCACCGGCGTCCGCGCTTCTGCGACCCTCCCAGGGCCCTCGTTCGGCGCGTATTCGAACGCACGGCATTTGTCGCACAGTCGGGCAAGCACGGTGCCGCAATATTCCGCGATGGCGACAGCTCCCTTAACGTCATATTCCGCTGACGTTTACGAGAGCACCAATGGGCACCGATTCCGGAAGTGCACGGCCGTCGTTGTCGATTCTTTCGACACCGTCCCGGACCGGTCGGCGTTCCATTCCCCGACATAGGCCGGAATTCCGCTCCGGAGCATGTGTGGAGGCCTTCGACACCCGTTTGTGGAGAAATTCGACGGTCTCCGAGCCGCACATGGAGACGCGTCGAGGTTCGCACCGCTTACCGGCCTGAGCCGTTGCGAAGAGTTCAGCAGAGGGCCAACTTGTGGCCTCGAAGATCTGCGGGACGTACCGGATCTCACCTTTCCGGTGGTACGGTTTGACTGACGTGACGACAATCCCGGAGCTGCGGCGACCGAGCCCGCTGGATCACCCTCTAGTGAGGGCGATCCTGGTACTGGCGCTACTGTTCGTATTCCTGGTCGGAGTGAACGGGCTCGGCGACGGTTTCAAGTCGCTCGGCAGCGGCCTGCTGGATTCCTTCTTCCGGGCCACCGAGAACCCGTTCATGGGCCTCATGGTCGGAGTCCTCGCCACCACCCTGGTTCAGAGCTCCTCGGTCTCTACTTCCCTGATCGTCGGACTGGTGGCTGCTCCCGCGAACCCGCTGCCCCTGGCGAACGCGATCCCGATGATCATGGGAGCGAACATCGGAACGACCGTGACGAACACGCTCGTGTCGATGGCCCACATGGGTCGAAAGCAGGAATTCGAGCGTGCGTTCGCGGTCGCCACATGTCACGATTTCTTCAATTTTCTCGCCGTCGCGATATTCCTGCCGCTGGAGATGGCGACGGGCTTCCTGCAGAAGAGCGCGACTGCCCTGTCCGGCCTGCTGACCGGCGTTGGCGGCGTCGAGTACGACAGCCCGCTGAAGGGAGCCCTGAAGGCGGTCGTTTCCCCGATCAAGGAGTTCCTGCACGCGGTGTTTCCATCCGACCGCGTCGCAGCCATTGCCTTGATCCTCCTGTCCGGGGTGTTGATCTACGTCGCCTTGATGTTGCTCGTGAAGACGATGCGTGGATTCATGCAGTCCCGTGTGGAGACCATCGTGGGCCGGGGTCTCCACAAGGCGCCGGCGTTCGCGATTCTGGTGGGGATTCTGGTGACCGTGATGGTCCAGTCCAGCTCTATCACCACATCGCTGCTCGTACCTCTGGCCGGCGCCGGCCTGATCACTCTCGAGCAGGCGTTTCCGATCACGATCGGGGCGAATATCGGGACGACCGTCACCGCCGCACTCGCCGCCCTGGCCGCGACCGGTCCGAACGCGCGCTGGGGAATCACGATCGCGCTCGTGCACTTCCTGTTCAACCTGTCCGCGACCCTGTTGATTTACCCGTTCCCGAGACTCCGTGAGATCCCACTGAACGCGGCTCGCAAGCTGGCTTCCGTCGCTGTCGAGTCGCGAAGGTGGGCGCTGATCTACGTGCTCGGGCTTTTCTACGGGGTCCCGTTGCTGTTCGCTGCGATCAATCACTTCTTGGACTGATTCTGGGGGCAGGATGCTGAAGCAACTGATCTCACTCTTCCGATCCGACCAGCCGCTCAGGGAGATGGGCGAGAACTTCTCGGAGATGCTCAGCCTGACGTACGAGATGACGCTCCAGGCCGGAGAGATCTATTTCGGCGACAGCGTGTCGCCGGAAGAGCGTACGAGCATTTACCGGAGGGACATCCAAGTCAACAAGCTGGAGCGGACGATCCGCAAGGAAGTGATCGCCCACCTGTCCCTGTCGGGGACCAGCCCGTCGCTGCCCTACTGCCTGCTCCTCATGAGCCTGGTGAAGGACGTGGAGCGGATCGGCGACTACGCCAAGAACCTGTCCGAAGTGCGTGAGTACCACCCCGATCCCCTGCCAGAGGACGAGTACGTCGCGGAACTACAGGCCATCCGGGAAGGGGTCGAGAAGTCGTTCTCCATCACCGCCGAGGTGTTCGTGTCATCCGATCACGATCGAGCCATGGCGCTGATCCAGGAAGGTCGGAGTCTCACACACCGATGCGACATGCTCGTGGCCCGCGTCGCCAAGAGCGACTACGGAGCGGCGGACGCCACGGCCGTGGTCATGGGCACCAGGTTTTACAAGCGAATCGCGGCCCACGTGCTGAACATCCTGTCGAGTGTCGTGATGCCGCTGCACAAACTCGACTACTACGACGAAGACCTTTTTCCCGACGTGTCCGAAGCTGGCGAGGAGAACGACTAGCGGGCCTCTCGTAAATCGGGGCGGCCAGATTCGTTCAGTTCAACGCCGGCTCACGCGCGCTCGCGCCGTGCCAGTTTCGTGACAGGTTTCAGCCGACTCCCGGTGGATGGTCGACCTAAGGCAGCCAGGGCCGCTCCTCCTCGGCCGCGCGGTCCGCCGCTTTTTCGAACGCGACCCGTCGCTCCAAGACCTCCTCGAACCGCGGGTCGTCGCGCAAGGCGTCGAAGCTGGGGCTGTTGAGCAGGTCCACCGTGTCGATGAAGTTGCCCGGAGTCTCGACGATCTCGGCGAGCAGGTCGAGCGATTCGGCGGTCCTGCCGATCGACGCCGCGAGAAGCGCGACATTCGCGCGAACGGCCACCGAGGTTGCGGCGTCATCCGAGACGCGAGCCAGCCGGATCGCCTCCTCCATTGCCGTCCACGCGCCGTCGTGATCCCCCGTGAAGGTGCGTCCGAACGCCTCGGCGAGCTGTTGCCAGCCATGGGTCCCGGTCGGGGACCAGTCGAGCGCGAGCATGGAATCGCCGATCGCCCCGGCGTCCCGGCCGCCGAGCCTTCGGGCCCAGCCCCGCTGGAACAGCCGGTTTAGCTCGCTCCCGAGCTGATCGCTCGCCGGAAGACCGTCTGCGATGCGAGCGGCCTTGTCGAGGTTCCCCTCGTACATGGCGAGATAGTACAGAACGTTGCCTTCAGTCGGCTCGGAAGCGTCCAGGCCGAGTTCCGCCGCGAGCCCGCGGGCTTGCCCGATGTCGCGAGATCGGGCCAGAGTGCTCGCGACCTTCATCGATCGCACGTACGGGATCGAAGGATCGACCTGCAGCGCCCGTTCAGCCACCGCATCGGACGCCGCATGCCGTCCGGTCTGGCCGAGCATGTTGGCGTATTCGGTGAGCAGATCCGGGCTGCGCGGGCTCACCGATACCGCACGACGGATCGTGCCCAGGGCTTCGTCCCATTGTCCGAGGCGCCGCTGCAGGTAGGCAATGCCGGTGATCACGTCGACATCGGACGGAGCGAGCCGTTCCGCTTCCCGCAGCTGCTCGAGGGCGACGGCGAACGCCTGGTCCACGTAGTAGGTGTAGAATCCCCGGGCCGTCTTCGCCTGAACGCTGCCCGGCGCCAGCGACTCGGCCTGCAGGAGCGCATCCTTCGCCGCATCCACGTCGCCTTCGCCCCGCCACGCCTGCAGCGATCGCAGCCGCGTGAGAAACGCCCAGGCGTCCACGAATTCCGGGTCGAGGGCAACGGCCCGCTCGGCGAGCTCGACCGCGTCCCCGAGCTCTTCGCCGCGGCCCGGCGTGAAGTACACCTGCCGTGCCCGATTGTAGGCGGCGATCGCTGCGAGGTCATCGCTCGGCGGCTCCGTATCGAGCACGGCGAGGTCGGTGGGGCTCAACTCGCTGGCGAGCTGTCCCGCCACCTGGCGCGCGATGTCCGACTGGATGTCGAACAGATTCTCCGGCGTGACCTCCCGGTCGAACTGCTCGGTCCACAGGTTCTCGCCCGACTCCGCGTCGACCAGCTGCGCGAAGATCCGGGCCTGGCGACCGGATCGCCGCACGCTGCCGCGCAGCAGGTAGTCGACCCCGAGCTCGGTGGCGATCTCGCGATCTCCCTTCTCGGTGGCCTCGTATTCGCGCACGGACATCGGAGAGGTGACACGCAGAGCCGAGAGCTGACCGAGTTGCTCCTGCAGGTCCATGTGCAGGCCCGAGGCGAGCACCTCGTTCTCCTCGGCGTCGCCCACGTTCTCGAACGGAAGGACTGCCAGGGAACGGACGTCCGACGCGATGGCTTCGGGCACGGCCAGGTTCAACTCCCGCACCGGGGCCGTCGATCGCCCGACCCAAACGGAGCCGGCGACCAGCGCGATGATCCCGGCGAGAGCCAGCAGACCGGCCGGCCAGCGCCTCGAGGCGGGCTCCGCCACGATCGCCTCGATCTCGCCCGGCTCGGCGGACTCCGTCTTCCGGACGCCCTCCGGCGACAGCTCGAACGCCCAGGCCAGGACCAACGCGATCGGGAAACCGAGCAGTAGCAGGGCGACCACCAGCCGCACGAAGCTGTCGGGGAGACTCAATGCCCCTGCCAGCGGGTCAGCGGCCTGGAGGACGCCGAACGCCACGGCGCCGTAGATCGCCGCCACCTTGAACACCTGGCGGCGCTTGAACTCGGCGAATAGCCGCTGATATCCGGTCGTATTTTCGGTCATGGCGCTAGAAGATCGCCAAACGGCACGGATTTGCAAAGCCGGCGCAGAGCAGCCGTCCGCGATCGTTGTCGAGCGCAGCGAGACATACCGAGCGCGCAGCGCGAGGACTGCCGGTGACCTGCTGCCTGTGACAAGTAGGGAATCTGGCGGCCAGAGCGGAGAGGGTCAGCCAGAATCCAGATGCACGAAAGACCCGATATCTCGGGCCTCCCGCAAATCGGGGCGGCCAGATTCGAACTGGCGACCCCCTGCTCCCAAAGCAGGTGCGCTACCGGACTGCGCCACGCCCCGATGAACCGCCGGAATCGGCGGTGGACACTCTCGAAAGCCCGCCTCCGGCGGGCCTACTTGCTGCTTCAGCCACAGCCCGACCGGGTCCAGAGCCAGATTACGACCCCGATGGCTGCTATAGATAGAACTTCTGCCACTCGTCCCCCTGTTCAGCGATTTCGTGACGCGGTCAGAAACTGACGGAGCCACGACGCATACGCCAGTAGCAGCAAGAAAGATCCGAATTCCCTCGGCTTAGCCGGTCCGTTCCGCGTCTCCCGCATCGACTTCCCCACCCGACCGTCTCTTCGCAAGAACCCGGCGCACGGCCACGGCCGCCTCGAACAGCAACCACAGCTCGAGGGCAAAGATCGCCCCGCCAACCACCAGCAGCATCGTTTCACTGTCCCGCACGAAGCTCAGCAGGTTCAGCACCATGGCCCAGGTGGTCATGAACAGCAGGAAGCCCATCGGGATGACGGTGATCCAGATCGGACGCCGCAGTCGCAGCAGGAACAGCGTCAGAATCAGCAGACTCAAGCCGGCGAGCAGCTGATTCGTCGTCCCGAACAGGGGCCACAGTCGCATTCCACCGGCGCCCCGATCGAGACCCAGGGCGAGCAGAGCACAACTGGTGACCGCGATGAACGTGGCGAGCCACCGGTTCTGTATCGACTTGATTCCATATTCGACTCCGAGCTCCGCGATGATGTATCGCTGCAGACGAATGCTCGTATCGAGAGTCGTGGCTGCGAAACTGATCACCACTACCGCCGCGAATATCGTGGCGACCGCATGCGGGATTCCGATTCCCTCTGCCAGCACCCCGACCCCGTTGACGAAGGCGGACGTCGCGCCGGTCGAAGCGCTGGCCCAGGTCGCGTAGTGCTCGTGCCACCCCTCCGCCCCGACGAACAGAGCAAAGCCCGCCGTCGTGGCAAGAATCGAGGTCAGAGCCAGGGCTCCCTCTCCGAGGGCACCTCCATAACCGACGTACCTGGCATCCGGTTCCCTGTCCAGCTGCTTGGAAGACGTCCCCGATGCCACCAGCCCGTGGAATCCGCTGATCGCGCCACACGCGATCGTGATGAACAGGAGCGGGAACCAGGACGGGGCATCGGACGGCAACTTCATGTTCACGGCAGGGGCGAGAACCGTCGGGTTCGTGACCATCACGCCGAGCGAGATGATCCCGAGCGCCACGAACAGCTGGTGACCGTTGACGTAGTCGCGCGGCTGCAGGAGAAGCCAGACGGGCAGAACGCTGGCCACGAACGTGTAGGCGAACAGGATCATGATCCATCCGATCCGCCGACCGTCGTTCGCGGCCGCCTCGGCCGCCGCACCCGGATCCCCGGATGAAGCAGCCAGTTGCGCCGCGGTCGGATCGAGTCCGAACAGGTCGGGCAGCGTGAACGGAAAGTACTGACCGATCCAGATCATTCCGTACAGCACCAGCAGCGCGCCGATCGACGGGATGAGAATCCCCGCCCCGGTTCGGTAGATCAGCAGTCCGACCACCAGCGCCACCGCGAGAGACCCCCACACCGGCAGCACCGCCCCCGGACTGGCCAGGAACAGATTCGCGATGATCACTGCGAATACCGCATTGACCATGAGAAGAAGAAAGAAAATCAGCAGCAGGAACAGAACTCTCGCTCGCGCACCGACAATGTCCTCGGTCAGGGTCCCGATACTGTTCCCGCGATGGCGTACCGAGATCCACAGGGTCCCGAAGTCGTGCACGGCGCCGGCGAAGATCGTACCCAGAACGACCCACAGAAACGCCGGAAGCCAGCCCCAGATCACCGCGATTGCCGGGCCCACGATCGGCGCCGCGCCCGCAACCGAAGTGAAGTGGTGACCGAACAGCACGTGCCTGTTTGTCGGGACGAAATCGACTCCATCCTCGTAGACATGGGCAGGAGTCCGAAAGCTGGGATCGAGCTGGTAGATTCGCCGCGCAATATACCGGGAATACACCAGATAGCCCGTGAGCAGGGCGGAGAACCCTACCACGAGAAGTGCGATTGCGCTCAACTGCCAGTCCTCCGGATCAGGGGATCGACTCCGCCTTCATCATCCCGCCCAACTCGCGCAGGGCAGCGAGACCGACGACCTCCTCCTCGATCATGGGCACCAGCCACCGTGGA
>JBDGUY010000083.1:0-7398 GCA_039585935.1 Gemmatimonadota bacterium | reverse complement strand
GGCTCTGCGATTGGATCCGATCACAGGCTGACTCTTCCTGCGCGAGACAACGCCAGGCAGGAACGGCCCGGCCCCCTCAGCGGGGCCGGGCCGTTCTCGTTTCGAGACCGGATCCCGGGAAGGGAAGCCGGCGGCGTCCGGAGCTCAGATCAACGGCGCCAACCCCGCTTCTCCTCTTCACCGACAGGCTCGTGGAGCGTGCTGATGTAGCTCTCGCCGGGAGCATCCGTATCAATGTTGCCATAGATCGGCTTCTCATTGCGGAGAACATCCACGAACGGGGCCATGTCCGACATGGGCAGGAACGCCACAGCGACTCTCGCATCTTCGTTCCACATCGCGTCGGGAATCGCGGCACCGGCGGGCAGGAAATAGAACAGCACGCGCAGGTGCTCCCCGAAACACGCGACGATCCCGCGAGCGGTCACGGTAACACCGCCCCAGGTGGACGAATGATCGCCGAGAGTGATCTGGTACTTATCGACCAGGAAATTGTGCTTTGCCATGTCCTCTGACTCCTCGGAAAGTGATAGCTCCGGACAACCTGCAAACAATACGAAAGCCGCTCGAATCGCGAAACTCCCTCGTTCCAGCTCAGGATGCCGACAGCTTGCTCGTGAGGCCGTCCGGCACGCGAATGACGTGCATGTCCTGCTGGGGGAACGGAATCGAGCAACCCGCCTCTTCCAGCGATTCCTTGATTCTGCGAGTCAGGTCGAAGCGCACATCCCAGTAATCCTCGGCCCGGCACCAGGGCCGGACGACGAAATCGACGGAGGACGCGCCCAGTTCGCTCACCGCTACCGTCGGGGCTGGATCGTCGAGGACTCGTTCGTCCGCCTCGAGGATCGCCATCAGCGCGTCTCTCGCGACCTGCAAATCATCGTCATACGCCACGCTCGCGACCAGATCGACCCGCCGGATATCGTTGGCGGAGTAGTTCTTGATCGCCTCCCCATACACCTTGCCGTTAGGAATCGTGATCTGGACGTTGTCGACCGTATTGAGGGTCGTCGCGAATACCCCGATCGCCTTGACCGTTCCTGCGTGCCCTGAGACCTCGATGTAATCGTCGACCTCGAACGGCCGGAACATCAGCAGCATGACCCCGGCGGCGAAGTTGGACAGGGTTCCCTGGAGTGCGAGACCGACCGCCAGGGAAGCCGCTCCGAGCACCGCGATGATAGACGTGGTAGGGATGCCGAACAGGCCGAGCACCGCGAGCAGCACGAACACCATGATGAGGAAGTAGACGAGCTTGGAGGCGAACGGGACGACGGTCTCGTCCACTCCAGCGCGTTCGAGGCCTCGGCGCGTGAATTTGCGTCCCCAGCTGGCGATCATGCGCCCGATAAGCAGGACGACGATCGCGCCCAGTACCTTCAGACCCCAGCTGGCGAGCACGTCAATCGATTGACTGACGACGGTTCCGACGTCGAGCTCTTGCATTTCAGATCGACTCCATCGGCGGCGCCCCGGACGGTCCCCGGATGGGTGCGCCGCTCACCCCCCGGCCGTAGATTTCAAACCACACCGTACAGGTGCGGTAGGCTCGTATCAAGTAGGCGAATTGCCGATCCCTCCCGGCGGTTCCGGATCCAGCGGAGGAAGCATGGCAGACAGCTTCGCGGCGCTGACCCCGACTCTAGAGCTGTGTGATGACGACCTCGAGGCGCTGGTCGCGGCTCTCGCCGACGAACAGGGCCTGGCCCGAAAGCAGGCCCGTCGGTGCCTGGTACGGCAGGGGGATCGCGCCGTGGTCCTGCTGATTGCGGCGTTGACCGACCGGAATCCAACCATGCGGATGGAGGCTGCCGAAGCGTTGTTGTACATTGCCAGCCCACTTGCGGCACCCGCCCTGGTCGAGGCGCTCGACGACAGGGAGTTCGGTGTGCGTTGGCTGGCGGCCGAGGCTTTGATCGCGCTCAAGTGCGATGGCCTTCCTGCTCTGCTCGAAGGGATTACCCGACACTCGGACTCGCTGTGGTTCCGGCAGGCCGCACACCACGTTCTGCACGATCACTACTGCGAGCGCTGGCGCTCGCAGCTAAGGCCTGTTCTCGCGGCACTCGGGGAACGTGTGGGGGAAGACACGGCACCGGTGGCAGCTGGAGAGGTCCTGGAACGGTACCTGGCGCGGGAAGGCACGGCCGGCGCCAGCGGCACATGGCATGAAACGGCAGGAGGCACACTATGACGATCGCGGCGAGGATCGAGCAGTACCTCGAGGAACAGGGAGTCGAGTACGAAATCATTGATCACCCGGTCGCATTCACGGCGCAGGAGGAAGCGGCAGCCAGCCACGTTCCCGGTCGGCATTGGGCCAAGACGGTCGAAGTGCTGCTCGACGGGCGCCCGGCGATCTGCGCGATTCCCGCCACACGTCGACTGGATCTCGACAAGCTCCGGGCGATGACGGGCGCGGAGAAGGCGCAGCTGGCGACGGAAGGAGAGCTGGTCAGGTTGTTCCCGGACTGTGAAATGGGCGCGATGCCTCCGATCGGTAAGCTCTACGGCCAGTTAACCTTTGTGGACGAGGAGCTCAGAGAGGCCGAACGGGTGGCTTTTCACGCCGGCGACCACCTTTCGGCGATCGAGATCGCTTACTCGACGTTCGAGCGACTCGCCGATGCGATTCCCGGGGAAATCTCCGCCCCATTGCGCGAGACCGCCTGAGGCGTCCGGTTGCGCGACACGGAATTCCAGAATCGGACAGGTCCGGTGCGCCGGGAGTCATCGCTGATTTGACGCAACGTCTTCAATTGGCGACAGTTCCGCTTGCGGCGTCGGGTGGCACGACCCGTGCCCTCCATACCCGCGTGCGGAGTCGCGTACGCGAACACGGCTCCAGGAACGGTGAGCGGGGGCGGGAATGACAAGACTGGTCCAGGATGTCCGATTCGGGATGCGCTTTCTTCTCAAGCATCCCGGCTTCTTCGCCGTAGCCGTATTGACGCTCGCTATCGGTATCGGCGCGAACACGGCTGTGTTCAGTGTCATTCACACGGTTCTGATTCGCCCGTTGCCGTACGCTGAGCCGGACAGGCTGGTTCTCCTGCGGCACCACATCGGGAGCCTGGGGTGGTCCGACGCCCCACTTCCTCCTGCGGACGTGATCGACTTCCGAGAGCGAATGCCGGCCCTCTCCATGGTCGCGGCTACCGACAGGACCTTCGAGTTCAATCTCACGGGCGGAGGCCCGCCTGAGGTGGTCCGAGTCGCCTCGGTGTCCTCGAATTTCTTCGATGTCCTGGGAGTTGAGGCATCGTTGGGACGCACCTTCCTGCCGAAGGACGGCTTCGAAGGTCGAAGCGGGAAGAACGTTCACCGGCAGAAGGTCCTCCCGGGCGACGAGACCGATAAGGAGCATTCCCAGGTGGCTGCCGAGTTGAAGCGGCACCTGGCTGATGGAAAGCTCGTGGACAAGAAGAAGTACGCCGTCGAAGTCGAGCGGAGAAAACAGGCAGGATCGAAGCCGGACCCGGCGGCGAAGTCGGATCAGCAGCCTCGGGCGAAGGAGTCTGCCGGTGAGGTCTCGGAGAGCCATGTCGCGCCGGATGGCGCGATCGCAGATGACGGAATGATGCCGTCGGTGGTTCTCAGCTACGGAGTCTGGAAGCGCAGGTTCGGTTCAGATCCGGAGGTAATCGGACAGAAAGTCGTGCTGAACGGGGCGCCCAGTCGAATCGTTGGTGTGATGCCGGAGGACTTCCGTCTTCTCATGCCGGCGAACGCGGGAATCCCGACGGCGATCGACATGTGGACTGCCGACCTGATCCCGTATTCGGTGATCGGACGCAGCAGTCCCAACGCGAACCGCCGGGTCCTGGCGCGGCTTGCCCCGGGGGCGACGCTCGCCGAGGCTCGCGAGCAAGCCGCCATCGTCAGCCAGTGGCAGCAGGAGAATTTCGAGTATCACCAGACCGGCGACATCTCCGTTGAGGTGAAGCCGATGCACGCCGACATCGTGGCTCATGTTCGGCCCGTGCTCCTGGCTCTGTTCGGCGCCGTACTGCTGGTGCTTCTCATCGCGTGTGCAAATACGGCGAATCTGCTTCTCGTCCAGGCCGCTGCCCGGGAGCGAGAGATCTCGATCCGTGCTGCTGTCGGCGGTGGGCGCCGCCGTATCATCCGTCAGTTTCTCACCGAGGCAGCGTTACTTGCCGCGATTGGCGGGCTTGCCGGACTCCTGCTGGCTCGTTGGGCCATCGATTTGTTGCTCGCCCTGCGCCCGGCCGGCCTTCCCAGGCTCGACACCGTACCGATCGACGGACCGGTCCTGCTGTTCACGGCTGCGGCAACGGTCGTGGCCGCCCTGGTGTTCGGCATCGTCCCCGCCATCAATGCGTCGCGCCCGGATCTGAATTCCTGTCTCAAGGATCGAGGCGCCTGCGCCTCCAACCCCGGACAGCGGCGCTTGAGGCACACGATCGTGGTCGGCGAGGTGGCGCTGGCGATGGTCCTGCTGGTCGGCGCCGGACTCATGTATCGCAGCGTGGAGTCGCTGGAAGCCGTTGATCTCGGGTTCGAGCCTCAGGGCGTTCTCACATATCGGATCTCGCTCCCGCAGGTCCCATACGACGATGTGGACAAACGCGCCGCAGCGCTGGCGAAGATCGAATCGAAAGTGGCGGAACTGCCGGGCGTGAAGGCTACGGGCTCGACGCAGGTGCTTCCGCTCGGAGGTCAATTCTGGACATCTCCCTACCAGGTTCCCCTCGAGGCACAGGGTGCGATTCGTGCTGGCGAGGCCGACTACCGGTACGTCACGCCGGGCTTCTTCGAGGCGTTTGGTGCTCGACTCCTGTCGGGTCGTCTGCTGACCGCGGAGGACGAGAAGAAGGCCCGCAAAGTGGTGGTGGTTGACCGGGCGCTGGCAGCTCGCTCGTGGCCGGGCGAGAATCCGGTTGGCCGGATCATCGAGGCGATGACGCTCGGCGGGCCGGTCCAGGAGTGGAAGGTCGTCGGGGTCGTGGAAGACATCGTATCCGAAGGTCCGGAGTCCGGCGGGCGTGAAACCCTGTACTTCCCGTACAGCGCCCAGAACGCCTTCTTCTCGATGACGATGGTGGTGCGGGGAAGTGGCGAGCCGAAGAAGCTGGCCGGTCCGATTCGCGAGATCGTCGCCGGATTCGACTCGGACCTGCCCGTGTCGGGGATTCGCACCATGGAGAGCTACGTCAGGGACTCGACGGCGGCGTTACGCTTCGTCTCGATCCTGCTCGGTATATTCGCCGCCATGGCCCTGTTGCTGGCTGGAATTGGACTGTACGGAGTCGTGTCTGCGATTGCGCGTCAGCGCACGCGCGAGATCGGCGTCATGATGGCGTTCGGGGCCGGCAGGCCTCAGATCCTGGCGCGCGTCGTCCGGCGCGGAGTCGCCCTGGCGGTTGTCGGCCTGGCGATGGGCGCCGTGGCGGCGCTGGCCCTGACGCGAGCGCTGTCCGGCCTGTTCCCGGGGGTTCCGAATACAGACCCGCTGACGTATGTGGTCGTCGGCGGAGTTCTGCTGCTCGTTACGATCCTGGCGAGCCTGCTGCCGGCGCACCGGGCCGCCCGTACCGATCCGATCCAGGCGCTGCGCTACGAGTAGTTGCAGGAACCCGGAGTCCCGCCACGCAGTATTCCGATCGGTCCGGTCGTTCTTCGGCCATCCGCCCACATCACAGGGGATCCACGAGCATGACTCATCCAGACCTGCCCTGTTCTGCTCGAATCTCGGCGTCACTGACTGTGGCGCTGCTAGCAGTGTCGGGCAGCGGTGCAGCAGTGGCTCAGACGGTTTCGACCGTGCCGATCGACGAGTGGACAGTTCCGTGGCCGGATACGCGCCCACGGGATCCATTCACGGACGTGGCCGGAGGGGTGTGGTTCGTGGGCCAGACTGGTGACTACATGGCCCGACTCGATCCGGCCACCGGATCGTTCGCCCGGCGGGACCTTCCGGGGGGAACGGGGCCGCACAACCTGGTGGTGGCCGAAGACGGCTCCATCTGGGTCGCCGGGAATCGTACTGCTGAACTCCAGGTCTATGATCCGACCGAGGGCCTCACGGCTCGCATCGCGATGCCGGACCCTGCTGCGCGCGACCCTCACACTCTCGTGTTCGCGGAAGATGGGACGCTGTGGTTTTCGGTGCAGAACGGGAACTTCGTCGGGCGCCTGAAGACGGCCAGCGAGCCGTTGCGGGTCGAGCTGATACCCGTCCCGACTCCGTCGAGCCGTCCATATGGCATCGTGCTGACCGATGACGGACGACCCTGGTTCACCGAATTCGCGGGTGGAAAGATCGGGACCATCGACCCCGTGACCCTGGAGCCGCGAGAGTACGAGCTCCCGCGGCCCGAGACGCGTCCGCGCCGGCTCATGCTCACTTCTGACGGCATTGTCTGGTACGTCGACTACGCGGGAGGGATGCTGGGCCGGCTCGATCCGGCGGATGGTTCGGTGCGGGAGTGGCCGGCGCCCGGCGGTTCTGAGGCCCGTCCCTACGGAATGGCCGTGGATGAGAGGGACGTCCTGTGGTTCGTGGAGACCGGCCCGGCCCCGAATCGCCTGGTCGGATTCGACCCGGCCAGCGAGAGGTTCTTCTCCGTCACCGAGATCGAAAGTGGTGCGGGATCGGTGCGCCACATGCACTATGACGCAGCCCGAGGTGAGCTGTGGTTCGGGACCGACGCCGGTACGATCGGCCGTGCCGATCTTTCGGCCGCGGAGCTGCCGTGACTCAGCCGATTGGAAGCGGTCGCGGCGCGCTGATCACCGGAGCGTCAGCCGGCATCGGGTCGGCACTCGCGCGGCGCATGGCCGCGGACGGCTGGAACCTGGCCCTCACGGCGCGTAACGGGGCCGCGCTCGACCTCCTCGCCGGGGAGCTGCGGGACCGGCACGGCATCCAGACGCTGACCACGCCCCATGATCTGGCGGACCCTGCCGGGCCTGCTCAAGTGGCCGACGCACTGGCCGAAGCCGGATTCCAGGTCGACTTTCTCGTCAACAATGCCGGATTCGGCACATGGGGACGGTTCAGCGAACAGACTCTGCCCAGTCAGCTCGACATGCTTCGCGTGAACGTGCTGGCGCTCACGGAACTCACACACCGATTCCTGGACGCAATGCTGAGCCGGAATTGGGGACGCGTCCTGAATGTCGCGTCGACGGCCGCGTTTCAACCGGGACCGGGCATGGCAGTGTACTACGCTTCCAAGGCGTACGCGCTGCACTTTTCGGAGGCTTTGCGCGAAGAGCTCTCTGGAACCGGTGTGCGTGTTACGACGCTGTGTCCAGGTCCGACCGTAACGGAGTTTCAGGAACGAGCGGGCATGACCGAAAGCCGGGTTGGTGCGAATCCTCTCATGATGGAGGCCGGTCCGGTCGCTGAGGCGGGGTATCGGGGCG
>JBDGUY010000082.1:0-7455 GCA_039585935.1 Gemmatimonadota bacterium | reverse complement strand
AATGACGGCGCAGATTCTGCGCGATGTGATCACCGTGCTGTTCGGTGCCCTGGCCGGTGGCGTCACGAACCGTGTCGCGATCCTCATGCTGTTCCACCCTTACGAGCCGCCGAAACTTCTCGGACGCCGCATCGAGTGGCTTCAGGGAGCTGTTCCCAAGAATCGGGAGCGACTGGCTGGAACCGTCGGCCGGACGATCGGAACGACGCTGCTGACCCCGGCCGACGTGGCTGCAGAGCTGCAGGACGAGCGCCTCCGCGAAGCATTCGAACAACAGCTTCGGATTCTGCTGGCGGAACTTCTTGAGGGTGAGAAGCCGGCCCTGTCCGAGTTGCTGCCGGAAAGCGCGCTGCTCGAATTGCGCCGCGTTCTCGAGATGCTGCTGGACAGCGTACGGGACCGCGTGATCGCGAATGTCGGATCGGAGGAATTCACCGACGACGCTGCGCGCATGCTGAGCACGGTGGCCGAGGCCCTTGAAGACGAGTCGCTCACCGACTCACTGGGAGCGGAACGCATCTCCGAACTCAGACAGCGTTCGGGAGAGTGGCTCACGCACCTCGTCGAGTCCGAGTCGTTCGCCTCCACGGTGAGGGGCCACCTCGACCGGGCCGCGGCCCGGATCCTGGTGCCGGGTCGATCGTTCGAAGAGTTCCTTCCGGAAGGACTCGTCGCGGCCGTCGAGCACGCCATAGGCGACTACCTCCCGATCGCGATGGAGCGACTGGGCCGTTTGCTCGAAGATCCCAAGGCGCGGGCACGGATCGAGCGGTGGGTGCACGAGCTGCTCGAACGATTCATGCAGGATCTGCGGTTCCACCAGCGCGTGGTCGCGAAGCTGATCATTACCGAAGACACCGTGGATCGCGTGATCGACACCGTCGAGGCCGAAGGTGCGGACCGGGTCGGAAATCTCCTCCGTGAGGGGGAGGTCCAGGACGCCATGGCCCGCAGCGTGAACGAAGCGATCGTGGATTTTCTCCGCCGGCCGGTGATCGAGGTACTGGGCGAGCTCGAAGACCAGCGGGTCCAGGATGCTCTGGATTCGATTACGACCTGGATTCTGGACGCTGCCCAGGATCCGGAGGTCCGCGAATTCCTGATCGATCGGGGGGAAACCGCCATTCTCAAGGCCGGTGAAAGGAGCTGGGCCGACGTCGTCCGGCTCGTTCCGGTCCACAGGCTCGGTGGCTGGCTGGGCAGCGTACTTCGATCAGACGCGGGGGAGTCGCTGTACGAGCGATTCCGCGCCGGAACCGTGGACCGCATTCTCGCGATGCCGTTGGGGTCGCTCGGCCGCTACGGCCGGGAGGGTGCCGCAGACCGCCTGGCAGAGGCGCTCGTCGAGCCCGTATGGGCATGGATTTCGGCCAAGATCCCGGAAGTTGCTGCAAACGTGAGAGTCGCCGAGAGAGTCGAAGAGAAGATCGTAGCCTTCCCGCTGCATGAACTCGAACGATTGATCCGCTCGGTTACCCAGCGGGAACTCAACCTGATCGTCCGTCTCGGCTACGTCCTCGGCGCCGGAATCGGTCTCATCCTTGTGGGCATCCGCTACTTGCTCGGCGGGTGACCTCCGGTGGCGGCGTGAAGTGACCCCGCCGTCAGGACCTTTCCTGCAATTCGCGAGACCGGCGATACATCTCTGCTGCCTGATCGGGCTGACGCATGCGGTCGAACAGGATGCCCAGGGTACGGTAGGCCCGGGCGTTGTCGGGCTCGAGTTCGATCGTCCGTTCGAGGGCGGCCACGGCATCCTCCGCGTGACCCAGGCGGTTCGCGCATTCTCCCAGGTAATAGAATGCGATCGCACTCTCCGGATTCAGTTCCGAAGCCCGGCGGAATGACTCCAGCGCCGCCGGATACAGGCCCTTTCTGTACTGTACGAATCCGAGATTCTGCATTACGTCGGGGCTGTCCGGGGCCAGCCTGAGCGCTCGCCGGAGTTCCGCTTCGGCCTCGGGATACCGACCCAGGGTTCCGAGGACAGCCCCTATGTTACTGAGCAGTTGCACGTTTTCCGGCTCGAGCTCGAGGGCGGCTCGATACTGCTCCAGGGCGGCCTCGCTTCTTCCCAGACGGTCATACACGATCCCCAGGTTATTCCTCGCCCTCACGTGGCGCGCGTCGCTCTGCACAAGCTTGTCGTACTTGATGGCTGAGTCTTCCAGTCTGCCTGCGTCCGCCAGCTCCTTCGCTTCCCGAAACAGGACTTCGGAATAGGACTCGGGCGACGGTCCGGGGGCGGAATCGACCTCATCGGCTACGGCCGAAGGCTCGGCCTGGTCCGGCGGCGTTTCTACCGAAGGCTCGGCCTGGTCCGCCGGCTCGTCTGGCGGAGGCTCGTCTGCGGGAATCGCGTCAACCCGGGTGGCTTCCCGCGGCTCGACTTCGTCGCTGGGTCCGTCCTCCGGTACCGGATCGAACAGGGACGCCTCCCGCGGCTCCGGACTCCCGGATGCCACATCTCCGCTGTCTTCGATTCGCCGCGGTGCCCGCTTCGGCCCGGTCTTTTTTCTCCGATTGTTACGCCGCCCCATCCCCACTCCTTGTCGTCACGGACTCTCTGATCCAGTTCAGGTAGGCGGTCGATCCGCCATCCGGCTCGATCGCCAGGATCTCCGGAAGCTCATACGGATGGAGTTCCCCTACACGGGCCTCGAGGCCTGGCAACCGGTCAGCCGTCGTTTTCACGATCGCCAGGGCCTCTTCGGACTCCTCGACAGCACCCTCCCACCGGTAGATCGACTTCACGCCCGGCAATACGTTCACACATGCCGCGAGACGCTCTGCCACCAGGCTTTCGCCGATCGCCCGCAGCGTATCCGCCGTCGGTCCGGTGAGCAGCACGACCACGGCCCTCGACGCCTCTCCGCTGCCCGGGTCCGCCGCCGGGTCATTCGCGGACATGTTCGGCCTCAGCCTCCGCGTACAGAGCCTCGATCCGGTCGGCATAACGTCGGGCGATCTCCCGCCGCTTGATCTTGAGTGTCGGAGTCAGGAGGCCGTTGGCAACACTGAACGTATCGGCAACGATGAGCACCCGTTTCGGTCGCTCGTGCCGGGCGAGGGCCGCGATCTGCGGCGCGATGTCCGACTCAACGACCTGGTGCAGCGAGGGGTGATCCTGGAACCGCAGTCTGTCTCCTTCTTCCACCACCTTGCCCGGCAGTGCGACCCGGTACGCCTGAAAACTTGGAACAACCAGGATGATCGGGAACTTCCGCATGTCCCCCAGCATCACGACCTGGTCGATATACGGGGAGCGGGCGAGGCGCTCTTCGATCGGCTGGGGCGCGATGTTTTTCCCCGCCGCCGTCACGATGATGTTCTTCTTGCGATCGGTGATCGTCAGGTATCCGTCGTCATCGAGATGTCCGATATCTCCAGAGTGAAACCACCCGTCCGGATCGATCGCCTGTCGGGTCGCTTCAGGATTCCTGTAGTACCCCAGCATGATCTGCGGACCCCGCATCAGGATCTCGCCGTCGTCCGCGATCCGGATCTCCGTCCCCGGAATCGGCGGACCGACCGTCCCGAACCGGATGTCTTCGGGCAAATTCACGTTGGTGACCGGGGAGGTCTCCGTCAGCCCGTAACCTTCCAGGATCGTGAGCCCACCCGAATAGAAGAACCGTGCGATCTCTGCCGACAGTGGCGCGGCGCCGCTCACGAAGAAGCGGATCCGGCCTCCCGTGCGCGCTCTCAGCTTTGAGAACACGATCTTGTCGGACAGTCGGTATCCCGCCCTGAGAACCGGGCCTGGCTTCTTGCCGGCGAGGCGCTGCGTCGAGTGAAGGTCTCCGAACCGCTTCGCGAGACGAAATCCTGCCTTCTTCGCTGCTCCGCCCTCCTCGACTGCCGCTACGACGGCATCATAGAATTTCTCGAACAGCCGGGGAACGCCGGTCATGATCGTCGGCTGAACCTCGGTCATGTCGCGAGCGACCAGGTCCACGCCCTCCGTATACCCGATCTGCACCCCCGCTGCCCACATCAGGAAGTGGCCCGCGGTACGCTCGAACGCGTGAGACAGCGGCAACCAGCTGAGAACTCGATCCGCGGGACCGATCGGCAGACAGGCCATCGACTGGTACGTGTTGGCATGCAGATTGGCATGGCTGAGCATCACACCCTTCGGCTGCCCGGTCGTGCCCGAGGTATAGATCAGGGTGGCGAGTTCCGACGGGAGGGTTTGCCGCGCCCGGCTCTCCCAGCTGCCCGCCAGGTCGACGGCTGCATCTCCCTTTGCCGCCAGGTCGTCGAGAGACAGGATCTCGAGCCCTTCGACCCGGGTCGCCACCGGATCGAACACGACCGCGGCAGTTACCTCGGGAACCGCGTTCCGGATCTCCAGCAATTTGCCGAGCTGCTCGGAGTCTCCGGCAAACACGAGACGTGCGCCGGAATCCGACAGGATATACTCGATCTGGGATGGCGGGAGGGTCGGATACACGGTGACGACGACGGCACCTGACAGGAGCGAGGCCCAGTCGGCCAGAGCCCATTCCATCGCGGTATGGGCCAGAATCGCGACTCTGTCTCCGCGCTCGACTCCCAGGGCCTGGAGTCCGAGTGAGATCGCGCGCACCCGGTCGGTGACCTCGCGGCGCGAGTACTCCCGCCAGGTTCCCTCGGGGCGCCGGTTGAGCATCGCCAGTTCATGCTCGGGGCGCTCTGCGCCGTCGAAGTAGACGTCCACCAGGGTTCCCGACGCGAGCGGTCGCCCGGACGGTGATGTGACGGGGTCGGCGCGTGCTTCAGTCCTCAATCGTCGCCTCGTCGGCGCCTGCTTTCAGCTCGGCCAGCGTGGCCCGGGCATGCTCGATGTGCCGGTCCGAGTCCGGGATCGCCTCTCCAACTCGCAGGAACTCCTCCAGGTGAAACACGGTCTCGGTCGTACGGCCACGGTTCAAATACAAGAAGGCGATTCCGTAGTGGGCACCTGCGCTGCGCGGCTTTTTCTCCAGCGCACGCTGGTACATCTTGATGGCCTCGTCCGTCATCCCCATTCGGGTGTAGACGACGGCCATCTGCTCCAGCGTGGCCACATCTCCAGGTCGCTCCCTGAGTGCCAACCTGAGAGAGGTCAGCGCTTCGTGGAATCGTTCTTGACCGGCCAGGTCCAGCCCTTCCTGGTAATAATCGGGCTTGCCCGGATCCCGCTCGCGACTGGCCGTAAGAAAACTCCACCAGGGCACTGTTCAGCCCTCCCTATCGGGTTCGTCGCTCCAGTCGAACGGAGGCGGCGCCGGGGGCACGAGGACGATGTTGTACGCGAACGCGAACGCCGCGCCGAGGAGAAATCCCCACGCGAAGGCCCACATTGCGCCGATGAACGCCCCGGCTACACTGACCTTCCAGCCGAACAGGATGGCTCGAGGCACCATCGGAGCCGTGCCTGAAGCACCTGCCGGAATCAGCAGCAGCGTCCACAAGAACGCCACCGTTCCGGAGAGCAGCCCGCTCGCGGCCGCGAATGCTCGGGTCTGTAGGCGCATTCCCTCGTCCCGTCGGCCTTTAGGGTTGGTTTCGGAGTCCGGCAGTGTATGCGGAAGAAACTAGGAAGCGAACATACCGGTGGCAACGCGACCAGACCGGTGAGGTGCAAAGGATACCTGGATCAGATTCGCCGGGCGACCACCGCCCGTGGATCTGCAGCGATGAGTTCGAACGGGAGAGATTCGAACACTGTCGCGGCTCCTGATCCGGGCCTGATCACAGCGACGCGGCCACCGGGAACGAGCACACGCGCCGCCTCGGCGAGCAAATCCGGGGCCTCTCCCTCAAACGCGACTCCCAATGCCTTTCCCGAAAGCAGCGGGATCGACCCGGCTGGGACGCCGAGCAGCGGCGTCACCTCTCCCCGCCCCCGCTCCGGTCCTCGTTCGGCCGACTGGATGGAATCGGACGACAGCCCGTACGGTTCGAGCCGGACGACCTCGCACCCGCCGCACAGCGAGCTGATCTGTTCAGCCGCCTGGCCGAGACCTGAGCCGACTACGATCAGGCCCCGCCCGTGCTGGATTCCGAGCAATGCGGCCACGGTGACGGCGTCTGCGGGGTCGGCGGGGGGAGCACGAAGATCAGAGTCCGGCGCAACGTCGAATTCCACGACTCCGTCCCGAAGCACATACCGGGCCTCGCAGTCCGGGCAGTCCAGTCGGCCGTCAAGCACCCGGCGACCCTCCATGCGCTCGACGAGCACGATGATCCCCTGCGGTGGCCCGCAGCGGGGACAGGCCAGAGACTCGGACAGGTCAAGGAGCATGGCCGCCTGCGCTCAATAGAGCGAGTGAGAGGCGGAAACCAACCGCAGGAACTCCTCGCGCGTCCTGATGTCGGAGCGGAAGCGCCCCCGCAGCGCAGAAGTAATCGTCTTGCTGTTCTGCTTCTCGACGCCTCGCATCATCATGCACAGATGGTACGCCTCAATGACGACTCCCACCCCTTCCGGCTGTAATGCTTCCTGGAGCGCGTCGGCGATCTGATCCGTGAGTCTCTCCTGCACCTGCAGTCTTCGCGCGAATACCTCGACCACTCGAGGAATCTTGCTCAGACCCAGTAGCCGCCCATCAGGGATGTACGCGACATGTGCCTTACCCAGGAACGGCAGCATGTGATGCTCGCACAGAGAGTAGAGCTCGATATCCTTCACGAGAATCATGTTGTCGTGCGGCTCGACGAACACACCGGTTCCGATCGCCTCCTTGGCGGAGGAACGATACCCACGCGTCAGCCATTTCATCGATGCCTCGACCCGCCCGGGAGTATCGATCAGCCCCTGGCGCGATGGATCCTCCCCGAGCCGGCGCAACTGTTCACGCACGAGATCCTCGTAAGGCACCTCGCTCAAGTCGGCTGCGCCCGGCCCCTGTCCCGCGTCAGTCATTCGTACCTCCCGGCTCCGATTCGCCCTTGTATTCCACCATGTTCCGCTCGGTCTCCCACAGCCTGACACAGGCCAGGCGGCCGGATTCGAGCTGCCCGTCGAGCCGTTCCCAGATCGCCACGGCCAGATTCTCGGTCGTCGGGATGACCCCGTCCAGCCACGGCACGTCCACGTTCAGATTGGAGTGGTCCAGGTCGGCCAGTACGGTCCTGCCAAGCAGTTCCTTGAGCTGCTTGAGGTCCATCACGAATCCCGTTGCAGGATCTATCTCCCCTTCTACGGTCACCTCGAGATCGTAGTTGTGCCCATGACCGTTCGGCCTGTTGCACAATCCGTATGTCGCCCGATTCCGCTCGTCATCAAATGATGGATTGTGAAGGCGGTGTCCGGCGCTGAAGTGAACGCGGCGGGTGACGCGTGCGGTCGGCATCTCTACTCCCGGTGCATGAAAGGTGGAAAAAAAGGGGCGATCCATACGGATCGCCCCTTGCGGGAAGGTGAGGGGGTCGATTGAGGCCCTTTCGGAACCTTTCGCTCTTCCTCCCGATTCTCCGTCTTCCCCT
>JBDGUY010000081.1:0-7524 GCA_039585935.1 Gemmatimonadota bacterium | reverse complement strand
GCCGGTGCGGATCACGTCGTCAGCCCGAATCTGACGGGTGGGATCCGCATGGCGGCGATGATGCTGCGCCCCGAAGTCGTGAGCTTCCTGGATGTCGTGACGCGCGGAGATGGACTGACCCTGCGTCTGGAGGAAATCCGCATCCACGCCGGCTCTCCGATCGCCGGCAAGACTCTGTCGGAGGCCCGCATTCCCCAGAAGACCGGACTGATCGTGATCGCCATGCGACATCTCGATCAGCGCGGCAGGGAGGGACCGTGGTCCTACAATCCAGGCCCGCAGGAAGAGATCAGGGTCGGTGACGTGATGATCGTGATGGGAAATACCGACCAGATCGCGCTTCTGGACCGGGAAGCGCAGCCCTGAGGCCAGCCGTCCGGTTGCAGCTCAACCGTCGTCCGTGCCCCGCTCCATCCGGCGTTTCAGCTCTTCGAGTTGGGCTTCCGCGAGTTCCTCGGGGTCCGGACCGTAGTCGGAGTCTGCAGAGCCACCGAGGTCACTCAGCGCGTCCTCGATATCCAACGCAGCGGAGGCTTCGAGTTCGTCATCTTCGATCTGGCGCTCCATGCGCTCGAATTCGTCGACCGAAGACGCTGCTCCTCCCCTGAGATTCTCGGTCGTTCGCGCTCGCCTGGCCTGCGCCGCGAGTGCATCGCGGTTCTTCATCGCCGACTTCAGCTGCGCCGTCATCTCATTCACGTTGCGACGCTGCATAGCGAGCTCCGCCACCGCCGCCTCGGTCTTCTGCTCCAGAACCTGGGCACGAGACAGGTGCTTGAGTTCGAACCGGGCTGCCACCTCTACCGTCTCATCGTCACCGATCTCCGCTGCCTGCTTGCCTCTTCGCTCAGCATCGGCGGCGCGCTGAATCTCCCTCTCACGCAGCTTCCCGTAGCTTTCGATCTGCTTCTCGAGCTGCGGAATCGTCGCCTTCGCGTCGATCAGTTCTTCACGCATTCCGGCGAGGAGGCGCGTGATGTCTTCTCTCGGATCCGCTCCGGCGCGATCTTCCAGCGAACTCAGCAGCCGATCGAGCTTTCTCTTCAGTTTCCGAATCATGACGCATTCTAATCGACGCCTGAGGGATGCGTCCACACACGGTCTTCCGTTGGCCGAGCCGGTTGCATCGATGGCGGTCCCGGCGGAACTCTCGGGGTAGGACAGTGAGATCGAGCATCGACGCGCAGTGGTCCCGCGCCCGGGAGACAACCAGATGATGCAACAGGTCGAGGTGTTTCGCGTCGAGGGCATGCACTGTGGAGCGTGCAGCGCCGCCGTGGAACGGTGTCTCAACCGCCTCGACGGTGTGGAGGCGAGCGTCAGTCTTCCCGCCGAGACCGCCACGGTCCGATTCGACGAGGCCGCGGTCGGTTTCGATCAGCTCGCCCGGCTTGTAGAGGATGCCGGGTTTCGACTGGAACGCCGGGACACTTCGGGAGATCGCGCGGAGAGGGAGAGAGAGCGGCTCCGGCGCGGCGAAGAGAAGGTCGAACTCGCCCGTCGTCGAATGATCGTGGCCTGGGGTCTGACGATCCCGATCATGTTGTGGATGATCCCCGAGATGGGATTCGGAATCCTGTGGCCGAGTCCGATCGTGTTCGAACTCGGCCTGCTGCTGCTGGCGATACCGGTGCTTCTCGGTCCGGGTCGGGACACCATGCGGAGCGGATTCGCAGCCCTTCGACACCGCAACCCGAACATGGACACGCTCATCGCCCTCGGCAGCGGCGCGGCCGTAGTCACGGGACTGTTTGCCGCGGGCCACCGTCTGGGATTCGGCCCGATGATCATGAACTACGCGGGCGTCGGTGCGATGATCATGGCGATCCATCTCACTGGCCGGTTCGTCGAGACGCGGGCCCGCGGCAGGACATCAGCCGCGATTCAGAAGCTGCTCGCACTCGAGGCCCGGTCCGCCCGAATCGTGAGGGATGGTGCGGAGATCGAGGTTCCGGTCGCCGGGGTCGTGGTCGGCGACATCATGCTGGTGCGTCCGGGCGAGAAGATCCCGACTGACGGGGTAGTCGTAGATGGTCTCAGCGCGGTGGATGAATCGATTGCCACCGGCGAGTCCCTTCCCGTGGACAAGTCCCCGGGTGATCCAGTGATCGGCGCTACGGTGAACCGACAGGGTGTCCTCCGGGTTCGAGCCACGGGAGTCGGAGAGGACACATTCCTGGCAGGCGTCGTTCGCATGGTTGAGCAGGCGCAGGGCAGTAAGGTCCCGATCCAGGAGTTCGCGGACCGAGTCACGGCTGTCTTCGTTCCGATCGTCCTCGGCCTGGCTGCTGCTACCCTGCTCGCCTGGCTGCTCGTACCGGACGTATTTCACTCCATCGCCGAGCGGGCGGAGCAGTGGCTGCCGTGGGTCCAACCCGATCTCGGGCGGGTCTCTCTGGCCGTGTTCGCCGGTCTCGCGGTGCTTGTCATCGCATGTCCGTGTGCCCTGGGCCTCGCCACTCCGACTGCCCTGATGGTCGGCACCGGAATGGGAGCCGAACACGGGGTCCTGATCCGCGATGGTGCGGCGATCCAGACACTCGAAGCGGCGGACGTCATCGTGTTCGATAAGACGGGAACCGTAACGCGTGGCGCTCCCGAACTGACCGAGATCAGGCTCGCCGCCGGATGGAAGGAGCCGGCAGTCCTGCGCCTTGCAGCCGCGCTCGAAGACGTGTCCGAGCACCCGCTGGGAGCTGCCGTGGCAGCCGCCGCCCGGGAACGCGGAATTCCCCTGTCCGACGTGGCGGAATTCGAAGCGATTCCGGGGCTGGGCGTCGTCGGCCGGGTGGATGACCGGCAGGTGCTCGTCGGCAGCCGGCGACTTCTGGCCCGGCATGAGGTTTCGTCGGACGATCTCGAAGCGGAAGCGGAAAGACTGGAGTCCAGGGGCCAGACCGTGATGTTCGTTGCCGTGGACGGACAAGCGATCGGGTTGCTCGCGGTCGCAGACCGGATCAAGGACGACAGTCGGGAATCGATACGATTGCTTCACGAACTCGGACTCGAGACCGTGATGCTGACGGGCGACAATGAGCGAACTGCCGCCGCGGTCGCCGAGGAAGTGGGAATCGACGATGTGCGTGCTGGACTGCTTCCAGCCGACAAGGTCGAAGCGATCCGTGGCCTGCAGGCCACGGGACGAACGGTCGCCATGGTAGGAGACGGGATCAACGACGCGCCCTCCCTGATTCGGGCGGACGTCGGAATCGCGATAGGAACCGGCACCGATATCGCGATCGAGTCGGCAGACATGATCGTCGTCCAGGGGAGCCTGATGGGCGTCGTGAGGGCCGTGCGACTGTCGCGCGCGACGTTTCGGAAGATTCGACAGAACCTGTTCTGGGCGTACTTCTACAATACGATCGCGATTCCCGTGGCGATCCTCGGCCTGCTCCATCCGATTCTCGCGGAGGCCGCGATGGCCGGAAGTTCGATCACCGTGGTGGCGAACGCGAACTCCCTCAGGCGGGCCCGGATCGACGACTGAGCCGACCGGGCCGGGCCCGCTGAGAAATCAGTTCGCGCCGCTAAGCTCGCGCCCGCGGGCCGCTTCGACATCGATCAGCGACCCGTGCATCTGGTACTCCGAAAGGCCGGCTGCCCGCTCGGAGTCCAGCACCGACAGCAGCTTCTCGTACGCGGCCGCCTCAGCCGCCGGATCCCCATTCGCTTCCGCCACTCTCGCCGCCAATGCCAGGCCAAGCAGGTGGTTCGGCCGAACCGAGAGAATGAGATCCGCTTCCGTTCCCGCCGCCACATAGTCTTCCTGCAGCAACTGGAGCAAGCCGAGATGGAAGTGCGCGTCGAGGTCAATCTCCTCCGGCGGTACCCCTGCGTATGCCGTCACCGCCATGTTGGCGAAGAACTTCGCACGCTCCGTATCCCCGCCATCCTCCTCCCGCATCGCTCTCTCGAACAGCCGGTCCGCAGCCTGGCGCGCCGACATCTGGGAGAGATCAGCCATGCCACCCGACGGCGCGCCCGCAGCGCCACCCACCGCGACTCCAGGCTCCGCCTCCGGAAGGCCGCCCGTCATTCCCATGTCACCGACGCGCGGCGCGGCCTGCCCGCGAAGGAAGAATGCGATGGCCACCGCAAACGCGACCAGCGCGAGAGCCGAGAATACCCACGGCAGGTAGGCGGCAGCGGGCTTGTCCGGCTTGTGCCCGGTGGGGGTCCCGCACTCCGCACAGAACACCGAATCCTTGTCGAGGCCCGCGCCACACTTTCCGCACTTCGGGCCGGAGCTCTTGATCCCGGCACCGCACCTCGAGCAGAACTTCCCAGTCTCGTCGCTACCACACTTCGGACAACGCATCTCCACTCCTGTTCGCTCACAGAAGCGGGTCCGCAGGGGACCCGCAGGACGTTACACTATTGTCGACCTCGCCCGATCAGGCTCCGAATTTCGTCAGCCGGCCGGCACGGGCGGCGAGCAAGCGCATCAGCTCGCATCCCCGGATCAGGCCGACCGAGCCGGACCTGCAGGCCGTCTCGCCAAACGACGGAGCCCCCGGTTCACCGCGTCCCATTCCCCCTGCCACGAGGAACGGAACCGGGTGCCACGAATGCGCGCGCATCACGGCTGGTGTCGAATGATCCCCAGTCACCAGGACTACGTCGGGGCCGGCATCCATGATCCCTGGCAGCGCCGAGTCTACCTGCTCGATCGTCGCCACCTTCCGGTCGAAATCCCCGTCCTCTCCTGCCTTGTCCGTGCCCTTCACATGCAGGAAGAAGAAATCATAATCGTCCCGCGCCGCCTCGAGGGCCGGAGCGAGAGCATCGGGGGAGTCCGCTACTTCCACGGCGTCCATCCCGACCAGTCGCGCGACGCCACGGTACATCGGATAGGCAGCTATGGCGAGAGAACGCCAGCCAAACACCTCCGGGAACCGCGGCCAGTCAGGCAACTGAGCGAATCCGCGCAGCAGACCCATATTTGCCCGATCGCGGCCCGCCAGGACTTCGGGGACTCTCTCCAGCCATGCCCGAACGAGCCGGGCCGCGGGCTCCGAGTCGGCTGCCCTCGCCTCCACTGCCAGCGGCTCGAGCCCGGTACGACCAGGATCGGTATCGCCGATCTCGGCGGTCGATGGTTCGTCGGGGCGGGCCACGATCAGGAACCGGTGCTCTTTCACCGGACGGACGATCACTTCACCGCCCGGAACCTCGATTCCATCCATCGCCTCGATCACCGGAATCGCGTCTTCCGTCGAGATTCGACCCGCCCGGCGATCGACGACCCGTCCCGCGGAGTCCACCGTGCACAGGTTTCCTCGCACCGCCACGTCCCACGGCCGGAGTTCGAAGCCTACTCCGAGTGCCTCGAGGACTCCCCGCCCGATCTGATAGACGAGCGGGTCATAGCCGAACAGAGCCAGGTGTCCAGGTCCACTGCCCGGGGTGACACCGACGGCCACCGGTACCTGGAGGCCCAGGTCGCCACGGCCTACCAGGGCGTCCAGGTTGGGAGTCCGTGCCGCCTCGAGTTCCGTGGGACCACCCACATCGCGCGGCAGTCCACCCAGACCGTCGAGCACGAGCAGAAGCGCCTTCGAATCGGCGGGCTGCGCCAATCGTTGAACATCCTGGAGATCCACCTGGCACCTCCATCGGAACGCCCGGTCGCGGGCGGAGAATCGATCGAACGCGGCCCGGTGGGACCGCGGCTGAGGCACGCGAACATACTGACAGGGCAGCCCGCACGCGAGCACGCCCCCGGGTCCGCCCCGGGGGCCGAATCGAGTCATTGGAAGGCTGGTCGGCGGGTGAATCCCGCCGGTCTCCGAGAGCCGCATTGTCCCGGTTACACAGGGCTCCGCCGAAACGGGACAGGGCGTCCCGGCAGGTCGGGTCCGCAAAGTGGCAGCACGGCCTCCGTCCTCGTATCTTCCCGGCCGGTTTTTGGTAAGGGGCTTTCATGACTCGCACCAGCCGATCCCGGTACGAGTCGGCGATCCGAGGAGGCGATCAGATGCAGGACAGGCTTTGCCGCATTCCGATGCTCACGATGCTGGTCGTCGCTCCCCTGATCATCGGTGCCTGTTCGAGTGGAGGTCAATCCTCCGGTATCGCACAGGGGCCATCGGACCAAGCCCTCGAAGCCAGGGTCGCGGCACCGCCCGACACGGTCATCCAGCGGGCATGGGAGACGCTGCGAGCAGACGGAGTCACTCCGCGCTCGTTCCAGCGCTCGACAGGTGATAGCGCGAATGTGGCATCGATGGAAAGCGAGTGGATTTACGTTCCCAACGTCTATCCGACGGCGCCCCTGGGGTCGCTGCCGGAATCGGAGAAGTACATCAAGATGTTGTTCTGGGCCCAGCCGTTCCGAGGCGGCACGGTCCTGTACATAGAGCCTATCTACGATCCGACCGATCTGCCGACCGAGCCGACCAACTGGGCGAGGACCCGCACCCTGCCTCCGGCGCATCCGGCCTGGCAGTATGTCCAGTATACGGCTGAACAGCTGGCACGTCGGATGGAACAGTAGCCGGGCGCAGGAGGCGGCCATAACCCCCACGTCAGACACAGGCCCCGCCGTCGAGCTGGTTGGATTCTCGAAGCGGTTCGGGTGGAATCGAGTTTTGCGCGCTATCGATCTGCGCGTGGATCGCGGTACCACCCTCGCGCTCGTGGGTCCCAACGGCGCTGGAAAGACCACCCTGTTGAAGTGTCTTGCAACCTTGCTTCAGCCGTCGGGCGGCGAGGGTGCGGTCTGCGGGTTCGACCTCCGCAAGGAAGGCGACGCGATCCGTGAGCGGGTCGGTCTCGTCACAGTGCGAGGGTATGTGTACGACGATCTCACGGCGGAGGAGAACCTCCGTTTTTCGGCTCGCATGTCGGGCTTGAAGATGGGGCCCGATGAGTATCGCGCGGCTCTCGCGCGAGTCGGGCTCGAACGGGTGGCCGATCAGCGTGTGCGGACGTTTTCGACCGGGATGAGGAAGCGCGTCGTCCTGGCCCAGCTCCGGATACGGCCGCTCGAGCTGGCACTCCTGGACGAGCCCTATGCAGGGCTCGATACGCAGGGTATGGCACTGGTAGACGAATTCGTCAGGGAATTTCGTGACGAAGGAACGACGGTAATCATCGCGTCGCACCAGGCCGGAGAGGCTACCCGCGCAGCGGAGCAGACGCTGATCCTCAAGAACGGCGAGCTGTCTCCGATGGACCACGACGATGCCGCCCGGTCGCACCTGTCGTTCCAGAGTCTCGGCGCGAGCGAGGGCTGAATGGAGCTACTTCGTCGATCCTGGACGATCGTCTGGAAGGATCTGCTGATCGAGGCGCGTACCAAGCAGGCGTTCAACGCCATGGTGTTCTTCGCGGCCCTCGTTTTGTTCATCTTCAGTTTCGCACTGGGCCCGGACACCGAGCTGCTGCAGCAGGTATCCGGTGGTCTCCTGTGGGTCGGAATCGCCTTCACCGGTATCCTGTCGCTGAATCGGACGTACCAGAGCGAGGAAACGAGCGGCGGGATCGAGGGTCTGCGAGTGTATCCGGGAGACCCGAGAG
>JBDGUY010000080.1:0-8426 GCA_039585935.1 Gemmatimonadota bacterium | reverse complement strand
GAGAACCTGCGCGAAGATCTGAACGAGCGAGCCGTCGGTGACGAGTATCTCGCCGGCTTTAGCCAAGATCTCGCCGCTGACCTGGAGATGCTTCAGGCTCAGTACGAGGCGCGCCAGGACCAACTGGCGAATGCGTCGGTAGTGCTCGAGTTCTTTGAAGGCCGCGCGATCGCTCCGCAGGCCTTCTTCGAGCGGTATTACGTCGCGCTGCTGATATTGAACACACGTCCGAACCGTATCACTATTGAAGAAGTCCTGAGTTCTGGAAGCCTCCGGCTCATCCGTGATGCCGAGATTCGCACCGGCCTGCTAGACCTGTACGCAACGTACGACAGGATCGCCGTCCTCGAAGAGCACATGTACCGCGACTTCGAGTCGTACCTGTACGATCCGACCTTCTCCTCAGTGCCACTACAAATTGAAGGGCCATGGCCCGACACCGAACTCGAACTCGCTCGTTCCCAGACCAAGCTGCTATTAGAACTGATGCGCGCGGAATGAGGGTGCTTCGTGGTGAGCGGTCTAACAAGGAATTGCTGCTGTCCGCGTAGGCCAGGTGGGGGTGCGGCAGCAGAATTCCTAAGTCGTTTGACTGCGCTTCCCGGGGCGTGGTGGAGGATCATGCAATCAGTCATCGGAGCGGACCGCTTGTCAGCGCGTCGACTCGGAAGCGCGATGCTTGCCATCTCCCTTGGTTCGTGTGCCGTCCCCTCGACCGACGACGCGGGTACGTTTGTAGAACCGCTCGAGGTCCTGCCCTCCGATGTCCACGTCTTGGGCACAGCGGAGTCCCTGGCCGTCGTCCAAGACCTGGAGGTGCTACCGAACGGGACCGTGTGGGTCCTGAACTCCTTTCCTCCGTTCTTCGTCG
This sequence comes from Gemmatimonadota bacterium, assembly GCA_039585935.1. Taxonomy (GTDB): domain Bacteria; phylum Gemmatimonadota; class Gemmatimonadetes; order Palauibacterales; family Palauibacteraceae; genus Carthagonibacter. The sequence goes on along the minus strand of JBDGUY010000080.1, from coordinate 7,555 downwards.
GCTTTGGATCGAACGGCGAGGTGATTGCAGCGCACGGTTCTCGGGGTGGTGGCCCCGAGGAGTACCGGCTACCCGCCGGATTCGTGGCGGGTGGATGGGATGGCGAGGCTTGGGTGTTCGACGTGGGGCGCCACGCGCTGATCAGGGTGTCGACCCCCGACGCGGAATGGGCCGAGGTCGGCCTACCTCGAGAGGAGCTCCCTCCAGGCACCGTCCAAGGCGGCATGGACTTGCTGACTCCGGTCGTGCGAACGGCAAGGCTCGGTGACGAAGTCGTCCTACCTCATTCGACCGGTTCGCTTCAACAGGGCGTCTTCAGGCTGATCGAGTCGATCCTCAAGGCGGACCTCATGGGCTTGGATCCAGGGACTGGTGCCGTTGAGCGGATTCTCACCTTGGGCGATGCGCTCGCCGATCCGTTCGTCGGGTTCGAAGCCACGGAGGGCGGGTTCCCTCTTTGGAGGAGGCTCTGGGCGGTGTGCAGTGACCATCTGCGGATCTACGATCGGGTCAGCAACCAACTCCGGGGCTTTGATAGGTCAGGGGTCGAGCTGGACCCGATCCCACTCCCCTCGACATATGTCACCGAGGTCACGCCCCGCGAGTTTGCCGGTGCGGTCTTCGGGCTGCGCCAGGCCGAGGTCACCGGTGTCGCAGGAAACCGGCTAAATCAGGAGGACAGCCTCCGGATCATCAACGAGATGGCTCAAGGGGTCACCGGTGAGCCGAGTCAGCTGGGTGCGTACTTGCCCCGATACGTCGACTTCCGCTGCTCCGAGACCGGTACCATGTGGTTGAGGCCGCTGGACATCGAGGTCGGCGGCTTGGGAGGAGGGCGTGATTGGATCCAAGTATCACGCGACGGGGACGTGCGAGTGGTCACTCTCCCCGAGCGCTTTGATGCGCTCCGCTTCACGGATGGCCGAGTCTGGGGAGTCCAGCGTGACGAACTCGACGTGGCTTGGATTGCGTGGGCCGAACTGCCTGACGAATGAGCGACTGACGGCAATTCGGCGCCGCCGTCTAACAAGTTGTTGCTGCAGTCGGATCGCGTTTTCAAAGGAGTCCGGCTACGCTAGGCTGCGCCGGACCCGATCCGTTTTTCGCCCGCAGCAGAACAACAGATACGTAAGGCCGACCCTGGATCCAATCGACACGAAGTGTGACCTCACTGGGCACGATTTCTGGAGAAAGTCTCCACCCTTACCTCGACAATCGTCGCCGCGTTGACCATTGAAGTACAATGTCTGGCCAATGAGCCTTTCACTCCCACGCAATGTCAAATAGGACGCAACCCATGAGTGACCCCTTTGCTGCACGCGTCGGCGGAGTCCTCAGCGCCGACATCGCCGTTCCCGAACACGAACGTGAAGTGCGCTTCTACTCGCGTGTACTCAGCACGGGTGAGAGCCCGCTCTGGCGCGAGGATCTAATGAACAACCTCGGCATGCCGATCATCGGATTGGGCGCGCGTAGCGCGGTGCATGAGATACTCCCTCTCCAGTGGATGCCGCACATTCAGGTCGCGGATGTCGCAACGAGCGTTGAGCGTGCCCTGGGTCTGGGCGGGAGGGAGCTCATGCATGGCAAGGACAACGATGGAGAGAGCCAGTGGGCGGTGCTGCTCGATCCCAATGGGGCGGCGTTCGGGATCATTCCAGTCGTTTCTGCGAAAGACATTCCCGCATCAGACGGCGCCGCATCGCGCGACCCGTCGGCGCCTGTGGGATGCGTCGCCTGGCTTGACTTGACGGTATCTGACGCCACGGCAACTCGTGAGTTCTACGGACAGGTCGTTGGCTGGAGCGCGAAGGACGTCGAGATGGATGACGCGAGCAAGCGCTACGCCGACTACAGAATGCTCGGCGATGATGGAATCGCCGCGGCGGGCGTCCGCCATGCCCGTGGCATGAACCTGGATGTGCCGCCTGTCTGGATGCTCTACCTCCCCGTTGGCGACTTCGCCGAAAGTCTCCGTCGCGTACCGCAGGAGGGGGGTAGGATCATCAAGGAGACACAGGCGAACGATCGGGGGTACGCATATGCGGTGCTTCAGGATCCAGTGGGGGCGTACGTGGCGTTGGTGCCCGGATAAAGAGGGCATAGCGGCCTGACAATCGCTTGCAGACTGACAGCGCTTCGCGTTGCAGCTTTAAGCGAGTGACCGCTAAACCGATCTCTGGAGGCAGGACGATGGGTGACCTGACACGCGTGAACGTGCGGCTGGCGACAGCCGGTCTCACGATCCTGATTCTCGCCGGGAATCCTGTTGGCACAGCTGCGCAGCAGGTTCCGGATCGCGGCTTCGAGCCACCCATCGGGTTGGCCACCTTCGCGGAGGGTGAGGGGCCAGCGGTTGGGATCGACGCAGCGCATGTCAATTTCCACACGATGGAGGGTCGGTACCAGTCGTTCGCGCGCCTTCTGGAGAGGGACGGTTACCGCGTGTTATCTAGCTCGGTCCCCTTCACCGTGCCTTATCTCGAGACACTGGATGTCCTCGTCATCGCGAACGCCATGCACTCGCAGAGTGAAGAAAGCTTCGCTCCACTCCCGAACCTCTCTGCGTTTACCAATGCAGAGATTCACGAGGTCGAGCGCTGGGTCGCGTCTGGTGGTTCCCTCTTACTGATTGCGGACCACATGCCCATCGCGGGTCACGCCGAAGACCTGGCGGCCGCATTCGGAATCCGTTTCTACAACGGCTTTGTAGTTGATGACCAAGGCAACGGGCTAATCACTTTCCGTCGCTCCGACGGTTCGCTGGTGCGGACCGCGGTGATCGACGGTCGGGATCGTTCCGAGCGGGTAGACTCCGTGACCGCATTCATGGGTCAGGCCTTTCGGCTGGATCCGGGCGCGGATGCCCAGCCGCTTCTCGTTATCCCTGAAGACTTCACGATCCTCCTGCCGTCTGTGGCCTGGGAATTCTCGGAGTCGACGCCGCGAGTGCCCGCCGCCCACCTGATGCAGGGCGCCCTGGTCCGACACGGCCGAGGGAGAGTCGCAGTCTTCGGCGAGGCCGCGATGTTCAGTGCTCAACTCTCGGGCCCGGAAGAACGGCCGATGGGTATGAACCATCCCTCCGCAGCTCAGAACTTCCGCTTTGCCCTGAACGTGCTGCGTTGGCTCAGTGAGCCGGTGCGGTGAACAGGCTGGCTAGATCCGTATTACAAGCAATTGCCTCAGACACGGAAGAGCGGATGGGGAGCGATTCGCGCTCGTGAACGAACGGGCCGTGCAGAATATTGCGAGACGTCCGGTGGCCTGAACAAGACGGAGGATCGCTGGTGAGAACCCTGTTCTTTGGTGCAGGGCCGTTGGGATCGGTCTATGCGCACCTGCTTCACGAGGCAGGCAGGAATGTGACTGTACTCGCCCGCGGTGAGCGGCATGACTGGCTCAAGGAACACGGTCTGGTCTTGATGAATGGACTTACCGGGGAAACCAGTTCGTCGCCCGTCAACGTGGTGCACGAATTGAAGCCAGACGATGAATACGACCTGGTGATCGTTCTCATCAGGAAGAACAAGCTCCTCCCTGTCTTCGAGGTTCTCGCGGCGAGCCCTGGCGTCAGGAACGTGCTGTTCATGGGCAACAACGCCCTGGGCTTCGACGAGTACCTGAAGCACTTGCCGGTCGCGAAGGTGCTCTTCGGCTTCCCGGGTGCAGGCGGAGGGATTCGTGAGCAGGTCGTCCACTATGCCGATCGCGAGAAGCCGAAGGGGAAGCGAAGAGCCGTTACCATTGGTGAGGTCAATGGTCAGAACGAAGAGAGAACGATGGCAATCAAGTCCCTCTTTGAATCTGCGGGAGTTCCGGTCGACCTGACCAGGGATATCGACGGGTGGCTCAAGTACCATGTCGCACTGGTCAGCCCGCTCGTCGGCGCGCTCTACAAGCACGATTGTGACAACTACCGGGCCTCGAAAGACAAGGAAACGCTTCGCTCGCTGGTCCGGGCGGCCAAGGAGGGAGGCCGCGTGCTCCGGGAACTCGGATTCAGGCAGCGCCAGCCCTTCCAGTTCAACCTGTTCTATTGGCTGCCAGAGTACATGAGCACGATGGCCGTAAAAGGCTTGCTTGACAGCAAGTTCGCGGAGGTGGCCTTTGCGATGCACGCGGAGGCTGCTCGAGACGAAATGGAATCTCTCGCGCGCGAGTTCCAGGAACTGACCGCAACGACGTCGGTCGATACGCCGAACCTCGACACGCTGAGAGAATTCATCGTCTGACAGGACGCAGGTCGAGAGGACGATCTCATGCAGGATGAAAAACCAAGTGCGACGGCATACAAGGTCGCTCTGAACATTCTGACTCTTGGAACGATACCGGAAATGACCGAAGTTCTTCCTTCCGGGATCGTGGAGGCAACAGAGCAACTTCTTCTGAAATCCGGCGCAGCCACAAGCCGGATCGTGCGCTGGTCTCGGTCTCCGCGAATGGTCCGCGTGTACGAAGCCTTCGACTGGATGATGCCGGGCCAGTTCGAAGCATTTGCCCATCGAAAGGCGTTTTGCGAACGCCAGGTCCGGGAGAGCATCGTGGCCGGTGCTTCCCAGATCCTTGTGCTCGGCGCCGGCTATGACACCCTGGGGTGGAGACTGGCGCCCGAGTTCCCACGTGTCGAATTCTTTGAGATCGATCATCCTGCCACTGCTGCCCTCAAGGCAAGGGGGTTAGATGCGATGGGACCAAGACCCAATCTTCACCTCATTGCGGAGGATCTGGGCCAACGAAAGCTGGTCGACGTTCTTGCCAACAACGAAGACTGGGATCGGGGCGCAGTGACAACCTTCATTGCCGAGGGGCTCCTGCAGTATCTGCATCCCCAGGCGGTCCAGGATTTGTTCACTCAGTGTGCTTCAATGGCTGACGAGAGCAGATTCGCTTTCACGTACGTTCCTTCCGGCGAGGATGGCCGACCCGACGCCGGCCCAAAGACAGGCCTGGTCCTGTGGCTTCTCAAGGTCGGTGGAGAGCCCTGGCTCTGGGGTGTCCGACCCGAAGAGCTTGGCCAGTTCCTGAAGTCGGCAGGCTGGAGGGACGCCCCTGAACTGGTGGGAGCTACCGACAAGCACGGCCTCGAGCTGTATGCCGTGGCCACGACATCAAGATGATCAAAGACAGAAAATGGATCTGAAGGCGACGCGGCAAACCACGCGCCTTAGCTCAGACGTTAGATCGCAGCCCCACCCCTGGAGCGTTCTGTGCGTAACTCTCTCTGCGGCCTGGCAGCCGCGCTGGCACCTGGCGGACCCGCAAGCCTGGTTGCCCTGGCCTTTTCGTCTACACGCCTGAAGGGCGCCTCATACTGCATATCCTCCTGAATCCGCTACCCTCGTCCACGAAGTGGCGGGTGCGCTCTCGCCCAACAGGGCAGGTGGAGCGTATGAGCGGTCCTTCCAACTCAATGGGGATGAGCTGGTGCTGGTTTTCACAGGCGAAGACGGACGCCGCTTTCTTCGTCGCTTGCGATGCGTTGAGCCCCTCGGCCCGATGTGGAGATTCACTACTGCGCCCAAACAAGCGCTCGACACTGACGCACTCTAGATTTATGGGCTCGCTTCGCTCCCCGGCACTTCGGCCGCGCAGTTGAAGCGCAAACCTGCTGGAGAGACCTCAACCAGGGAGTAAGAAACCATGCCGAGAGTTATCTTCACCCATGCCGTCAGCGACGTTGACCATTGGGCCAGCAAGCACTCCAATCGTGTGCAGGCGTTTTCCGCGTGGGGAACGAATGTCGTCGACTATCTGAGCGCTGATGGCGGCAACACGGTCGGCGTCAGCGTCGACGTGCACGACATGGAGGCGATGAAGACATCAATGACGACGACCGAGATGGCTGCGGCGAAAGCGGCAGACGGTGTCCTGGACCCGATCATGATGTTCGTCGAGAACAGCTGACCGAGTGGGACGAGAGTCATTTCCCGGACCTTAAGCCAGTGGTGCTCGCTCCCGGGGACTCTCCAACAAGCGCTTTCAGCTGACGGCGCCAAGCGGGTTGCAGGGCTGACACCCAGGGCCAACGTGCATCCGGCTGCTGCGGCCTCTCGATGCGGCAGCTGTGGCGCAAACCCGTTCGAGAGTATCGGAATCGTATGCGGGTAGCAGTGCTTGGAGCGACGGGACAGGCCGGTCGAAACGCTGGGCGGCTCGCTGCGTCGCTTCCGGACTCGGGGCTGCGCATTGACGTCGACGGTTTGCGAGCTCAGCGACGAGGCACGGCTCAGGGAGGTCCTCGGCCTCTACCTGTCAAGTCCGCAGAAGTGGCAGCAGCTTCGTGCGCTTGAAGGAGCGTCCCGTGACCGAGGGATCGCCGTGGTGGATGACGGCGGGGTCCACCCCGGGCTTCCCGGGTCCATGATTCGGTTCGCGAACGAGTTTCCTGAGCTGCAGTCCACCGGCTTCTTCATCGCAGGCTTCGGGTCCGTAGTCGACTACGGGGTCCTACCGATTGCGCTCGCTCTCGGCGGCATCCATCCGCACGCGGCCTCAAGGGTACTGTTCTGGGGTCTACGTCAGTTCGCGTCCTCGCGCGGGGGTGCCGCCCTGGTGTTGGAGGGGGTAGATTTGGACGGGCGGTGCATCACGCTCAGTGTCTCCCACCCGGACCCGTACATGCTGACCGGGAGTCCTGCCGTCGCAACGGTACGGTAGATTCTTGCGGCCCCTGAGCCAGGTGTGTGGACGCAATCGGCGCTCGTGCAGCCTCGACGTTTCTTTCAGGATGTGGAGCAGCTTGGTGCGAGCGTTACGTTCGTGGCGGATGCTCTCCAACAAGAGATTGCTGCTGTCCGGGTAACCTGCAGGATCCAAATCACTTGCCTTGCGGCTCGCAATCTGTGCAGACATTCCGGTCCGGCAGCAGAAACTCGATCCGTCAGGCCGCCTGAAAGGGTCATGTGCATTATGATCGACAGACAACTTTCCAGCTCGCTCGGTTTCTTCCGCTGGGCGATCGTCGTGGCCGCGTTGGGTGCTTGCGCGAGCGGAACCGACGGGACCGAACGTTCGATGGTCGTCACGGTCTCGGCATACAATTCGGTAGCGTCGCAGACCAACTCCGAGCCAACCGTCACTGCGTGGGGCGACGAGTTGAAGCCCGGGATGAAAGCCGTCGCAATCTCGCCCGACCTGTTGGACGAGGGGCTCTCACACGGTTCGAAACTGAGAATCGAGGGTCTGAAGGGTACATATGTCGTACTCGACAAGACGAATTCGCGCTTCACGAAGCGCGTCGACGTCTACATGGGATTGGATGTCGAAGCCGCGAAGGAGTTTGGTGTCCAGCAGCTGCGCATCACCTGGTCGGAGTGACCTCACGCGGACACGACCAGGACGATCAGGCGTCGCTGCCGGCCCTCGAGAAGGCGACGTGAATGACCGAACGAACCTGATTGGTGTGCGACCGGATCGACCATAGACGACACGTCCCTTAAACGACCAGTAGAGCAAACATGAATAAGAGCACCCCGAATCGCGTTGCCGTGCTCGGCGGAGGAAATCTTGGCCAGGCGCTGGTGCGAGGATGGCTTGCCGCCGGGCTCTTGAA
>JBDGUY010000079.1:0-7934 GCA_039585935.1 Gemmatimonadota bacterium | reverse complement strand
GAGGAGCTACGGAACCACGTGGCGACCGAGATCGGAGCGATCGCCCGGCCGTCTGACCTCATCATCACGGCCGACCTGCCGAAGACTCGCAGCGGGAAGATCATGCGGCGCCTGTTGCGCGACATCGCCGACGGGCGCGCACTCGGCGACATGACGACGCTCGCGGATCCTGAGGTCGTGGAGCGTCTCAAACAACGATACGAAGAAGGTTCCAGCGACTGAGAAGCTGTTGCAGAATCGAGCCCTTGCGGTAAGGTTTATCCGGCGAAGCGTTGAGTCGTAGAACCCTGCAGCTCGACCCTGAGAGAGGGTGCCTCCTGATGACTGATTCGAGAATGGTCCGTTCGATCGCATTCGGTTTGCTCTTCCTTCTGCTGCCCCTGTTCGGAGCGTGCCTGGATCAGGACAGCGTGTACGGAGACGACCGACCTGAAGGCGAGCCGCCTGCCGCGGCGAACGGCATGGTCGGGTACGCCGACGTCGAGGCGGGACAGACCGTGTGCGGAAACTGTCACGCACAGCCCCAGGCGATGTGGAGCGGAACCAAGCATTCGCACGCTTGGGAATCGCTGCAGGAGAGCGGACACGCTCAGGAGTTCTGCGAGGGGTGCCACACGGTCTCCGAGCTCGGAAACGCGGCGACCGATCCGAGTGGCTATACGTCCACGGGAAGCGCCCGATTCGAGGACGTGCAGTGCGAGAGCTGCCACGGGGCTGGAAGCGAGCACATGTCAGACCCGGAAGCCACACAGCCCACGCCCTCCATCTCGGTGCTCGCAGTCGATGGCACCTACCTGAATTGCGCAGAGTGCCATAACGGGACTCATCACCCGTTCGTCGAGCAGTGGTCTCTGTCGGGTCACTCCCAGGTGATCGGATTCGCCGCCGAGCGTGCGGAGTGCGCCGGCTGCCATCGGGGCCAGGGCACGCTGCTGGAGTGGGGCGTCCGCGCCGACTACGTGGAGAAATTCTCCGAAGAGCCGCTCCCCGTGGTGTGCAGCGTCTGCCATTCGGCACACGACGCCACGTTCACGGGGCAGGTCCGCTTCCCGGTCGAGACCACGAGCATCACCCTGCACCTGTGCGCACGGTGTCACAACCGGCGGTCGGTGCCCGATGCAAATTCATCACACGGGCTGGAGCCCCATTCACCGGAAGCGGAGCTGTTGAAGGGAAACGCGGGCTGGTTCCCGCCGGACGCGGGCTTCGCACCTGGAACGCTGCTCATGGCGCATGGCAACGACGTCAACCAGACGCTGTGCGCCAAGTGTCACGTCGAGCCGTTTACGGTCACCGATGAGGCCACGGGCGAATTCGCGTTCCAGGCCGTGGGCCACACATTCCAGGCGATTCCCTGTCTGGACGAGAGCGGGATTCCGAACGGGGAGACGGACTGCGAGGTCTCGCAGACCGCTCGTAGCTGGAACGGCTGCACAGGTGGACCCTGCCACGCGAACACCGAGGGCCCTGAGGTACTGCTGACGAACAAGGTCGAGAATCAGATTCGGCCCGCGGCAGAGGAACTGCTGGCGCTACTCGAGATCGTCGATCCCGGTCTGGATGAAGAGGGCGGAGAGATCGACGCCAACAACCCGACATTCACCGTTGCCGAGGGAGCATACTTCAACTACCACCTCGCTTATCACGGCGGCGACTACAAGGGATCGGCCACGCATAACCCTCGACTGATTCCGGCCCTGCTCGAGGCCAGCATCGATGCGGTGATCGACGAGTACGGGGTCGAGCTTCAGTGACGTCGGCCGGGGACAGTCTCGCCGGTGCTGATTTCAGCCGGCGTAGCGGGCGCTTGAGGCGCTTCGCGGCGCCGGCTGCGGCGCTTGTTCTGACCTTCGCATGGGTCGATGGCGGAACCGCCCAGGAACCCGCTGCCTCCCCGTCGGGCAATCCTTGTATGCAGTGCCACGAGGGAATCGAGAGCCAGTCGGGAACCTGGAACGGCAGACGGTTCACCCATACCCCGCATCTCGAGCGGGCCAACCTGGACTGTTCCTTCTGTCACACCCCAATGGAACAGCACGGAGGAACGAAGCTCGAGGGCGTCTCCGCCTGCAACGACTGTCACCACAATCGGTCTTCCGGCGCGAGCTGTTCGGTGTGCCACCAGGGAGGCATTGGTGCACCGCAGGGCATCCTGGCGCACGAGGTCGGCGACTTCGATCATGCGCTGCACGGAGGTTCGGGACTGCCCTGTAAGACCTGTCACTCCGGCGACACGATGAGCGCGACCAGCGTCGACTGCGTGGCGTGTCACTCGGTTCATCACCAACCGGAGTCGAGCTGTGTCGCCTGCCATCGGGAGGGCATGATACCCGAGCATCCCATCGACATCCATGTCGCCGGCTGTAGCGGGTGCCACGGCGAGAACAGCGGCTGGATCGACGACTGGACGAGGGAAATCTGCTCGGCCTGTCATACGGGCCGGGACGGCCACTACCCGGAACGCCCCTGTGCGGTGTGCCACATAGTCCCGTCGATCCCAATGTCCTCGGGGAACTAGTACAGAGGTCCTCTGTCTCGACATCGACGGCGATCTGCACAACGGCCCGGACATCCGGGCCGTTGCTCGTTGTTCGTCAGCCAGGGAGCGCCAGCGGCGGGTGCGGCTCCGGGCTGCCGGCCCGGGCACGATTGGTGCTGAATCTGTGGGTGGCCCAAACCCAGGATTCAGCGCTATGTCGAAGATACATCTCCCGCTCATTCTCGCTCTCGCCGGCTTCACTCTTCTGCACCTGACGGCCGTGCCCGCCGGTGCTCAGGATGCCGCTCCCTGTATCATGTGCCACGGTGAGGCATCGAACTTTGCCGGGTCGGCGGATTCGGCGTCCCTCGTGGTCACGGCCGAGAGCTACGAAGGCTCCGTGCATGGCGAGGCCGGCATGCCGTGCACGAGCTGTCATGCCGGACTGGCATTCCCCCATCCCGAGAATCCGCCTGTTACGAGGTGCGGGGCCTGTCACTCCAACATCGCGGAGCAGTACGACGCGAGCCTGCACGGCTACGCCCTGGCCAGGGGAAACACGGCCGCGCCCACCTGCACCGACTGCCACGGAGTGCACGACATCCTCCATAGCACCGACCCGCTCTCGAAGTCGAGCCACGCCAATACGGCCCGCATGTGCGCCGAGTGCCACAGCCACGATTTCGCCGGAGACACGAACGGCGGTTTGGCCCCACCGCAGACGTTCGAAGGGTTCGAAGACTCCGTGCACGGGCTGAACGAGGTGCTCGGAGCCGCCAACTGCACGGATTGCCATGGTGTCCACGACATGCGGGGCGCACAGGACGCCCGTTCCCGGATCAATCGGCACAACGTCGCGCAGACCTGCGGAACCTGTCATGCGGATCTGACGGAAGAGTACATGGCTTCGATCCATGGTCGAGCCTTCGAGGCCGGCTACGGAGACAGTCCGACCTGCACCGACTGTCACGGCGAGCATCACATCCTGGCGCACGACGATCCGGACGCCAGGACCAGCGACGCGCACATGGCGCTCGACCTGTGCGCCGATTGTCACGACGACCCTGAGATCATCGAAAAGTACGGGATGCAGGGAGGTGTGGTCGGATCGTACGAAGACAGCTACCACGCGTGGGCCACCGCACTCGAGCACGGGCACGTCGCATCCTGCGTCAGCTGCCACACGGCGCACTCGGTCCAGCCGAGGGATGTTCCAGCCTCGACCGTCAGCGAGGAAAACGTCACCGCGACCTGCCAGCAGTGTCACCCGAAGGCGGATGAAGAGTTCGCGCACAGCTACGACCACGTGTCGGCGTCCATCGACCGGAATCCGGTAAACAGGATCATCAAGACGATATACGTATGGCTCATTGCCGTGGTGATCGGAGGAATGCTCTTCCACAACGCGATCATCATGTTCTGGTACCTGCGGCAGGCTCGCAGGCGTCACCTTTCCGAGCCGTCGTTCGTTCGCCTCACGAGGTCCTACGTCATGCAGCACGTGGTGCTCGTGCTCTCGTTCGTCGCCCTGGTGATCACGGGATTCGCACTGCGCTACTCGGACGCGGCGTGGGTGCGCTTCCTCGCTTCGCTGGGCTTTGACGAGGGGATTCGCGCCACCTCCCACAGGGTGGCTGGAGTGATCCTCATTCTAGGATCCGTGTGGCACGTCGTGTGGATCGCCCTGTACAAGCACGGTCAACGGTTCATTCGGGACATGGCTCCGCGGCCCAGTGACGTTACGGAGCTGGCGGCGAACGTGGGATTCCACCTCGGAGTCACGAAGAAGGCGGCGCAGTTCGCGCGCTTCGGATATATCGAGAAGGCCGAGTACTGGGCGCTCGTCTGGGGTACCGCCCTGATGGCGATCACCGGAATCGTCCTGTGGTTCCCCGCCGAAGCCGTCGGCTGGGCCCCGGCCTGGATCGTGTCGGCGTCGCAGACCGTGCATTTCTACGAGGCCTGGCTGGCCACTCTCGCGATCATCGTGTGGCACTTCTTCTTCGTGATCTTCCACCCGGATGCGTATCCGATCAGCTTCACCTTCTCGGACGGCCGCATGTCAGAAGAAAACGCGAAGCACCATCACCCGCGCTGGTACGAGGCGGAGAAGGAAGCCGAGCAGCGCGGCGAGACCACGGTTTGAGCCGAAAGGACCCGGAGCGTGTCCCGTCGGGCGATTGCGCCCAACGGGACGGTAGGTTGAGACGTTGTGTCCCTGGAGAAAGCTGGCTACATTCCGCAACCGCTTGAAAAATAGACATATGGGATCCGAATGGAGATGTGACCAGATCTTGCACCGCTACGCGGGTCGCCCCGCGCGGAAGAAGGTCGTTTGAAGATGAGCTAAACTGGAGAACCGATGTCCATAAAGTCCGCCAGTTCGCGCCGTTCACGTTTGCCGGGCCGTTCCAGTTCGTTGTCGCACCTGGCACGCGTTCTCGGGTTTTCGGCAGTGGTCGCAGCGGGACTGATCCTCGGATCCGGCGGACTGAGCCGGGTCGCTGCACAGGACAGCGCGACATGTCTGACGTGTCACGGTGACCCGTCCCTGTGGGGCGCACGCGAGGACGCGGCCCGTTTCCTCGTGGACGCGGACATGCTCGCGGGGTCGGCGCACTCCGGCGTGGAGTGCCTGAGCTGTCACCAGGCGATGACCTTCCCGCACTCCGAGCAGCGCCCCGCCGTGTCGTGCGCTCGTTGTCACGGAACGGAAGCTCGCCAGGAAGGAGAGTCGCTCCACGGCATGGCGGCGCAACGAGGCGATCCCCTGGCCCCGAGTTGCGCGGACTGCCATGGCACGCACGACATCCTCCGCAGTGATGACGAGCGCAGTCCCACCGCCGTGGTCAACATTCCATACCTGTGCGGCGAGTGCCACCAGGAGGGCACTGAGGTTTCCGAGCGCCGGCAGATCTCCGAGGACCACATCCTCGAGAATTACTCGCTGTCGATCCACGGTGCCGGCCTGTTCCGGCAGGGCCTGCGGGTGACGGCCGTATGCACCTCGTGCCACACCTCGCACTTTATTCTGCCGCACGAGGATCCGCGGTCCAGCATCCACAAGGACAACGTCGCCGGTACCTGCACCGCCTGCCATGCGATGATCGAGCAGGTGCACGCGCAGGTCATCGACGGTGAGTTGTGGGAGAGTGAGCCGCATAAGATCCCGGCTTGTGTGGACTGCCACCAGCCGCACCAGATCCGCCGGGTGTTCTACGACACCGGCGTCGCGGTGGGCGAGTGCATGCAGTGTCACTCTGATCCGGATCTCACCGGCACCGACAACCTGACCGGTGAATCCATCTCGATGTTCGTGGACGAGGAGGGCTACCACGCAGGCCTGCACGCCACGACCGGCTGCGCCCAGTGCCACGTGCAGGTCACGGCCGTTGCCGAGGAGCGTGCGTGCGAGACGGTCACTGAACCCGTCGACTGTGCCATTTGTCACGCCGGCCCGGTGAACGAACATGCCGGCGGCGCGCATGGTCGGCTCGCGGCAGCGGGTGACGTCAACGCTCCGACGTGTCTCGACTGTCACCAGAAGCACTCCACGACGGGACAGACCCAGCCCACGTCCCCGACGTTTCCGCAGAACGTCCCGGAGTTGTGTGGTCGTTGTCACCGCGAAGGAGAGACGGTAGCGGTCCGCGTCGATCATGATGATCCGATCGTCGCGAGCTACGAGATGAGCGTACACGGCGTCGGATTGATGCAGAGCGGACTGCTCGTTACCGCGACCTGCACAGACTGTCACGGTCCACACTCGCAGCGGCCGGCGGACGATCCGGAGTCCCGGGTGAATGCGAACAACATCGCGGCCACCTGCGGCGAATGTCATCACGGTATCGAGGAGCAATTCCGCGCCAGCATTCACTGGCCCGAGGACGACGACTTTTCGCACGAGGCCGAGCCGCACTACCCGACCTGCGAGGAGTGTCACACTTCGCACTCGATCAGGCGCACGGACCGGGACGACTTCCGTATGCTGATGATGAGCCAGTGCGGCAACTGCCACGAAGAGGAGACGGAGACGTTCTTCGACACCTATCACGGCAAGGTGTCACGGCTCGGTGGAGCAGGTTCCGCCAAGTGCTATGACTGTCACGGAACCCACAATATTCTGCCCCCCTCCGAACCGGCATCGACGCTGAGCCGGGACAACGTGGTCGAAACCTGCGCCGAGTGTCACCCGGGCGCCAACCGGCGCTTCGCGGGATATCTGACGCACGCGACGCATCACGACCGGGAGAAGTATCCCTGGCTGTTCTGGTCCTTCTGGGCCATGACGGCGCTGCTGGTGGGTACCTTGACCTTCGCCCTCACGCATACGGGCGCCTGGTTGTTCCGGCTGTGGCGCTCGCCCGAGGAATGGAAACACGAAGAGGTCGAGCCCGCCGAGGGTGCGGATAAGCGCGTGTACGAACGGTTCACGGCGTTCCAGCGCACGTTGCACATCGTGATGATTCTCAGTTTCATGACTCTGGCCCTGACCGGCATGGCCCTGAAGTTCTCGTACATGGGATGGGCGCAGTTCTTCGCCAGCATCACCGGCGGATTCGAGGGCATGGGCGCGCTGCACAGGATCGGCGCGGCGGCCATGATCGTGATCTTCGCCATTCACCTGGTCGATGTATACAAGCAGAAGAAGGCCGCGAAGGAGAGCTGGAAGAAGTTCATCTTCAACGCGCCCAACACGCTGATGTTCAACAAGCAGGACCTGATCGACCTGAAAGGCTCGTTCAAGTGGTTCTTCGGCAAGGGTCCGAGACCCGAGTACGGTCGGTTCACGTACTGGGAGAAATTCGACTACTTCGCCGTGTTCTGGGGAATGTTCATCATCGGATCCACGGGAATGTTCCTGTGGTTCCCCACATTCTTCACGAGACTGCTGCCCGGGTGGATGGTGAACGTGGCGACGATCATCCACAGCGATGAAGCGCTACTGGCGGTCGGGTTCATCTTCACGATCCACTTCTTCAACACGCACTTCCGTCTGGACAAGTTCCCGATGGACCCGGTGATCTTCACGGGACAGGTGCCGATCGAGGAGATGAAACGGGACAAGCCGCTCGAGTACAAGCTGATGAAGGAGACAGGCGAATTCGAGGAACGGCTCGTGGAACCGTACCCGAAGGAGGTGGAGCACGGATTCCGGGTGTTCGGATTCACCATGCTGTTCATCGGACTTCTGATCATCGCGCTGATTGTGTATTCGATGCTGTTCGGATACCGCTGAGTCCAAACCAGGTGGACCTTTCCGAGGCCGGGGCGGAGCGAGAGCCTGTCCCGGCCTCCGTTCGTCTTGCCGTTCGCCCCTTGATACCGACAGCATGGACCAGCAAGATTGAGGTAATTCGCGGGGACTCTTCGGGTTCGGAACCCTGAGACATGCCGGAGCTGGCAATATGACCGTCTTCTGCCGTAAGCTCGCGCTCATCATCCCTGTTCTCCT
>JBDGUY010000078.1:0-7965 GCA_039585935.1 Gemmatimonadota bacterium | reverse complement strand
CCGAAGCGGGCGACCGGTCTCGAACCGGCGACCTTCAGCTTGGGAAGCTGACGCTCTACCGACTGAGCTACGCCCGCAGGTCGTGTTGGTCGTCGCTTCCGCGATCTGCCGAGCAAAGCTCGAAGGATCGCTCCAGCGACGACCACCACTCGGTATACATGTCCCTCGTCCAACCTTGGGTTCGTGATCGGTTGGTCGTGGAAAGCGCCTTCGATCGAAGATCGGCAGCGCTTGGAGCGAGCAAACGATCACGATACCAATGGGGCGGGAGGGACTTGAACCCCCGACTTCTGCGATGTGAACGCAGCGCTCTAGCCAGCTGAGCTACCGCCCCAGGATCCTACTGTGTTCCGTCTGTACTGTCTCGTACGTCTGACGTATCGAAGCGGGCAACCGGATTCGAACCGGCGACCTCAACCTTGGCAAGGTTGCGCTCTACCAGCTGAGCTATGCCCGCGCCCGCGACCAATAACTCGCGACTACGCCTCTGTTCAGGTGCAAAGAGCCGGGCCCGGGGGCCCGGCTCCAGCACTCTGGAATGTTGCGGTACCAGAAGTTGTTGTCAATGAACTCCGGTTCCAGGTGAGGGAACTCAAACTGGCCTTCACGGGTTGTTGGAGTGACAGAATTCCGAAATCGAAGCCAACCCGGGGAGATTTGTGATGCGCGAACGAAGAGCACTTCTAACTCTGATGACTGCGCTTGCAGTCGGCGGCATGTCGGTCGCGTCCTGCAGCGGCGACGATGATCCCACCGGGCCGCCGGCCGGAGGCGGAAACGATCCCACGGCCGTCGCGGTCGCCAGCGGCGATGCGCAGACCGGAAAGACTCTCGAGGCGCTGAACGATCCCCTGATCGTGCGTGTAACAGATGCACAGGGAGCGTCGGTCAGCGGAGCCGTCGTGTCCTGGTCGATCACCCAGGGCAGCGGCACGCTGTCCGCCGCTTCCTCCACATCCGATGCACAGGGCCAGGCGTCGATCCAGTTCACACCGGGAATGGCGATCGAAACCAGCCGTGTCGAAGCTCGCGTCACTGGAGTCGCTACTGCCGCCAGCTTCACGGTGGAGACTTCGGTTCTCGTGATCGAAATGGAGGGGACCGCCTTCATCGCCCCCGATGGAACGGACGAGGTGACGATCCCTCTCGGTGCGACGGTCGAGTGGGTGAATCGCGATGCGATTCGGCATACGGCCACATCCAACTCGATGCCGGTCGGCGGCCCGATGATCAACTCCGGATCGATGGCGCAGGGAGACCGCTTCTCGTTCACCCCCAACATGGCCGGTGTCTGGACCTACTTCTGCGAGTTTCATCCCGTCGCGATGGCCGGCGCCACGATCACGGTGCAGTAGGGAGGCGCAGCAGGCGCAGGCGGGGTAGTCGAGCCGGTCGCCTCAGGCATAGCTTGACGCGATCGACGGCGTCAATCGCGACATCAGAGGCAGCAGGACAGGGCGTGAGCGAACCCACAGAACCGTATTCTCCGGACTCTCTCGAGTCTACGGGCCGCCATGCGCTCGATCGGATCGTCGTCGTCCTGTATCAACCGCAGGACCTGGTGAATATCGCGCTCGTCGTGCGGGCGATGAAGAACATGGACCTGACCCGGCTTTGTCTGGTGTCGCCGGGCGATTTCAGCGCCTGGCGCATTACCGGAATCGCCCATGACACGTCCGAGATCGTCGAGGCGGTCCGAATCGTGGACACGTTCGAAGAAGCGGTCCAGGACGTCGTCCGCGTCGTAGCCACGACCGGCAGGCGGCGAGCCAAGCGGCAGGAGTGGTCGGAGCCGCACGACGCCGCGCCTGGCATCCTCGAACGAACTGCAGCCGGTGACGTGGCGCTGGTATTCGGGCGCGAAGACCGCGGGCTGCCGAACGAAATCCTCGACCTGTGTGACGAGGCGGTGTGCATCCCCACCAACCCGGATCACAAGTCTCTCAACCTCGGGCACGCGGCGTTGCTCCTGTTCTACGAACTCCGGCAGGCGGCCCGAAAGCTGGGTGGGCTGGGTGAGATGGACCTGTCTGGCAAGCCGCGGGATTATGCTCCGCCCGCCACGGCCGCGCAGATGGAGGATTTCTTCCGGCTGTGGGAACGGGCGCTGGACCAGATCGCGATGTTCAAGGGATCGGATGCGGTCTCGAAGATGCGCAGCTACCGCCGGCTGATCCGCCGCGCGGAGCCCGACGGCCGCGAGATCCGCCTGCTCGAGGCGACAGCGTGGCGGATCCTGCACTACGTGGACCGAACGCGCGCCCGGCTGGCTGACGAACTCGAAAATCCGCCGGAACCTGAGTTCGACTCCCCCGCCGAAAGCTGACCTGAACTCGCGTCAGGCGCCGGCTCAGCCTTCGTCGCCCCCCGTCGAGCTGCCTGCCGCCGGCGCGTAGTAGCGCTCGACGTAGTCCTTGAGCATGCGGCGGGACGAGAAGTTCATTCCACCGGTGCGGATCGCGTGCTTCATCACGCGGATCCAGCCTCGCGGCACACCATCCACGTCGCGCCGGTAGTACAGCGGCGCGATCTCGGACTCGATGATGTCGTACAGCGACAGGGTATCCGCCTCGTCACGTGCCGACGGGTCTCCGCCCAGCTCGATCGGCTGCCGCTCGTTGATGGCCCATCCGTTCAGACGGGTCCAGCCCTCTGCCCACCAGCCGTCCAGCGTCGATAGCTGCGGCACGCCGTTGATTGCGGCTTTCTGACCACTCGTGCCACACGCCTCGAGCGGCGGACGCGGGTTGTTCAGCCAAACGTCTACGCCTGAGTAGAGGTCCCGCGCCACGTTCATTTCGTAGTCCTCGATGAACGCGATCCGGCCTCCGAACCTCGTCTCCATCGCCTTCTGATACACGTCGGCCAACAGCGCCTGGCCCGGGTTGTCGGCCGGGTGAGCCTTGCCCGCGAACACGAGCTGAACCGGGCGCCAGGTGTGGGTGAGGATACCCTCGAGCCGGTCCAGGTCGCTGAAGATCAGGGATGCTCGCTTGTAGGTGGCGAACCGACGGGCGAAGCCGATCGTCAGCACTTCCGGATCGAGCAGGGTCCCCGCGGCGATTGCCTGGCTGGGCTTCGATTCCTCGTCCTGCCACCTGCGGCGCGCCCGTTGCCGCATCACGCTGAACAGGCGGTACTTGCATTCGAGGTGTGCCCGCCACAACAGGTCATCCGGCAGATCCAGCGCCCGCTCCCACAGGGCCGCGTCATCCTGGATCAGCAGCCAGTCGGGCCCCAGGTAACGGTCGAACAGCTGACGGAACGAGGGCGACAGCCATGTCGGCAGGTGAACGCCGTTCGTGATGTGCCCGATCGGTACCTGCGCCTCGGTCGGTGCGCCGGGGATCTCCACCGCCGCCTGTGCGGCAGTTGTCGGAGGACTCTTCAGCTTCGCGGTTCCGTTCCCGTCGCCGCCGTTCGGCCAGATGCCCCTCCACATCAGCCGGGCAACCTCGCCGTGCAGCCTGCTCACCCCGTTCCGATGATCGGCTGTGCGCAGCGCCAGCGCCGACATGTGGAACCGGCCGTCGTCCTCGGGATGCCGTCCCAGGTCGAAGAATGTCTGCGCGTCCATTCCCATCCCGGACACGTACTCCGTGAAGTACTTCTCCATCATCTCGCGGGGGAAGTAGTCGTGCCCGGCGGGGACCGGCGTATGGGTGGTGAACACTGTCGAAGCGGAGACCTGGCGCAGTGCCTCGTCGATGGAGGCGCCGGCTTCGACCCTCTCCTTCAGGCGCTCGAGCACCATGAACGCCGCATGACCCTCGTTCGCGTGCCACACGCCGGGATCGAGACCGAGGCTGCGAAGCACCCGGACGCCACCGATCCCCAGCACGATCTCCTGCCGCAGCCGCATCTCCAGATCACCGCGATACAGCTGGTGCGACAGTGCCCGGTCGTCCGGATGATTGCGCTCGATGTCGGTATCGACGAGATAGATCGACGTCCGGCCGATCGCGAGCCGCCACACTCCCAGGTGCACCTCTCTGCCGGCCAAGGTCACGATCGCGTGCGAGCCGTCGTCTCCATTTCCCCAGATCCGCTCGAGCGGCATCGACTCGGGGTGGAAAGGTTCATCGATCGCGAACTGCTCCCCGTGCTCGCCGAGCCGCTGGCGAAAGTACCCCTTCTGATAGAGCAGGCCGACGCCCTTGAGCGGCACTCCGAGATCGCTTCCCTCCTTGAAGTGATCGCCCGCCAGGATCCCCAGGCCGCCCGAGTAGATCGGGATCGACGTATGGGCCCCGAACTCGGCGCAGAAGTAGGCGATGCCCCCGTTTCCAACATCCCCGTACGTGTCGAGAAACCAGCTGCGCCGCGCCGCCATCACGTCTTCGAATTCGGCCATCACGGCGTCGTATTCGCGCAGAAACAGCGGGTCGGCCGCCAGGGCTTCGAGCCGCTCCGTGCTCAGGCCACGCAGCATCTCGACGGGGTTCTTCCGTGAGCGTACCCACAGCGTCAGGCCGAGTCGCCGGAACAGCGCTCGTGCCTCGGGCTGCCAGGCCCACCACAGATTTCTGGACAGCGCATCCAGTCCTGAGATGCGCGCAGGAAGTGCCGGGATTTCTTGTTCGTTCACTTGGCCTGGGGAGTTCGGGTTCGAGGCGCTAGATGCGGGCCGCGGCCTTTTCGATCAGGTCCGCGTTCGAACTGGTGCGACTCATGATCCCCAGGACTTCCGACAGCGCATCCTCCGGGGACATGTCGGCCAGCTCACGTCGCATGGCATGGGAGACGTTCAGGGCGGCGTCGGACAGCAGCAATTCCTCGCGCCGGGTAGCGCTCGATTGCAGGTCGATGGCGGGCCACAGCCGCCGATCGGCAAGGTCCCGGCTCAGTACGAGCTCGCTGTTACCGGTGCCTTTGAATTCCTCGAAGATCACCTGGTCCATGCGGGAGCCCGTATCGACGAGCGCGGTAGCGATGATCGTCAGGGACCCCTCGCCCTGCTTCGGGTCCACGCACCGTGCACTGCCGAGGAATCGCTTCGGCTTGTCCAGCGCAGACGCATCGAGCCCTCCCGTCAGCGTGCGGCCCGAGCCTTCTTCTACGTTGTTGTAGGCCCGTGCCAGGCGAGTGATCGAGTCGAGAATGATCACCACGTCCTGTCCCATCTCCACTCTGCGACGCGCCCGCTCCAGCGTGATCTCCGCCACCTGCACGTGCCGCTCGGCCGGATAGTCGAAGCTGGATGCGACGACCTCCCCGTACCCGTGCTGCTCCATTTCGGTGACTTCTTCCGGCCGCTCGTCGACGAGCAGAATGTAGACCAGCGCCTCGGGGTCGTTCCGAAGGATGCCCTCGGCGATCGCCTGCAGCACGAAGGTCTTCCCGGCCTTCGAGGGTGCCACGATCATGGCGCGCTGCCCCTTCCCGAACGGGCAGAACATGTCGATGATCCGATTCGTATAGTCGGGCTGGCCTCTACGCTCCAGCCCACACTCCAGCGCCAGCTGCTGGTTGGGGTGAATCGCCGACAGGCGGTGGAACTGGGGACGGTGTCCGAGCTCTTCGGCGGGCACGCCGTTGACCGTGAACACTCGCTTCAGCGGCGGACTCTTGCCGCCGCCGGGTGGATTTCCGACCTCGCCGCAGATCTCGTCTCCGGTGCGAAGACTGTGTTTCTGGATTACCCGCTGCCCGACATATACGTCTTCGGAACTCGGCGTATAGGAAGCCTGGGGTCTACGGATGAAGCCGGATCGCCCGTTGCTCATGACTTCGAGCACGCCGAGATAATCTTCGCTTATCACTCTTCGTCCATTTCGTACGGTGACCGGACCGTCGGATTGAATCGGTCCGGGAATCGGCAGGCCCATCCGCGCGGCCGATCGGCTTCCAACTGGAATTCCGAAGGGAAAACGGCTCGGGGCCACTACCTCTGAGAACAACCCGTCAGTGCTGCCGGAGATCCGGTGCTATGTCGGGGGCCGGGCGCGGATTCGCGTCCGGTTCCCGGAATGTTACCAGAATCTGCGCCGAAATCAACCGTTCGTCACCAAACCGGCACGAGACGACCTGTCAGAACAGCAAGCGATACGTGAGCCGAACATCGATCCCGGGCAGCGGAGCGACGTCTTTCAGCAGCGAGACGTGGTTGCGCGCCTCCTGGTTCGTGAGGTTTGTGCCGCGCAGCGTGATCTCGTGCCCGACCGCCCCGGTGATCAGGGAGTAGCTCACCGACGCGTTGAGCATCGTGTACCCGGGCGTGGGAGTCTCGAACTCCGCTACCCGCGTCTGTTCTTCCGTCCGACGCACGTCGATGGTGGCGCGCCACTGGCGGTACTCCCACAGACCACCGAGGCTCCAGCGAAGCGGCGGAATCAGGGGAAGAGGCATGCCCGAACCCGTCTCCTCCGCGTGAACGTAGTCGCTCGAAGCCGTGAGTCCCAGGTGATTTCCCGGACGGTGGAGTATCGACACCAGAAGACTGACTTCGAATCCGTAGAACCGGGCGTCCGACTGTCCGAACGTCGCGACCGTCAGGCCGTCCAGGGTCGAGTCGGTCGGTGTGAGGTAGATAAAGTCGTCGAACGAGTTCACGAATCCCGCTACCTGTCCGGTGACCGGTCCCTCGCTGAGGATCGCCGCCGCATCGAAGCTGTAGCCGATCTCGTTTCGCAGATCCGGATCTCCGATTTCGTACAGACGGGTCGCCACGTGCGGGCCGTCCGCGAACAGCTCCACCGCCGTGGGCAGCTTGGTGGATCGGGATCCCGAAAAGGCCAGGGTGAAGGATTCGCTGACGGGCCAGTTGAGGCCGAGCGATGCAGAGAAGCCGTCGTTGTCGCGCCTCACTCCGTCCACGGTCTCGTTGTCGGCTTTCTCCCACCGGGCTCCGACGCCGAGACTCAGCGAGCCGACCGGGATCTCCTCGTAGGCGAACAGGGCATACGACTTCGAGTCCGTACCGGGCATGAACGCCTCTTCCCCGGCCGCCGTCATGTCGCGCGTTCCGAACTGCGCTCCCAGCGTTCCGCTTACGGGTCCGATCGGCGCGTGCGTCGCCTCGAGCCGGGAATCGAGTTCCCGGTTGTCGAACCGGGTACCGATCACGTCCCCTTCCAGCTCCTTGTGTTCGTAGTCCGAATAGCCGGCCCTGAGCTTTGCCCTCCGGATCACGCTCCCTCCGAAACTCCAGGCGCCCTCGAGGTCGAATCGGAGCTGATCGAGGTCGATCTGTACACCTTCGTCCTCGGCCGCCTCCGGTTCCTCGTGGGCATGCTCGTGTCCGGGGACTCCGTATTCCGTCGAGTACGTCGTCGCCGCGAGACCGAGGTATCCGGCATCGCCCACGTACGACCCGCCCAGTGAGCCGGTCGCCGTCTCGACCGCGCTGTTCTCGATCCGTCCGGTCCCTTCGGACTCCGCCTCGTGGATGTCCGCTGCGCCCGGAATTCTCGTGTCACCGGAGTTCCTGAGCAGGCCGCTCGCATGCCAGGAGAACCAGTCGGACGAGCCGCCGAGGGACAGCCCCCCGTTCAGCTCTTCGTTCACGCTCCCTCCCTGGAGCTGGGCAAAGCCCCGAAACGTGTGATCCGTTCGTTCCCGAGGGATCCTCGCATCGATCGTGTTCACCGCCCCGCCGATCGCCGAGCTCCCGTACAACAGAGTCGAGGGACCGCGGATGATCTCGATCTGCTCGGCCAGCATTGGTTCGAGCGCCACGGCGTGGTCGGGTCCGCTGGCGGAAACGTCTCCGCTGCTGACGCCCGACTCGAGAATGCGCACCCGGTCGCTCTGCAGGCCACGGATCACCGGACGGCTCGAGCCGGGACCGTAGTAGGTCGAGTTCACGCCCGGCTGCTCGGCCAGCGTTTCGCCGAGGCTGTTCCGTCCCTTGGCCGTCAGGTCGCGACCGGTGAGAACGTCCGTCACCTGGTACAACTCCGTCTGCGTGCGAGCGTCAGGCCCGACGGACGCGATGATCGGTTCGGCGTGGAACACCGGCTCGAG
>JBDGUY010000077.1:0-8003 GCA_039585935.1 Gemmatimonadota bacterium | reverse complement strand
ATCTGACGGGAGTCAGCCAGTGGCGTGCCCCGGTTCCACACGCGGACGGTGCGAGGATACCCCGAGGAGGTGAGGGATCCTTCCCCGAAGTCGGTGCCCAGGAACACGGTGTTCGCGTCGATCCACGATACACGCGACTTCGCTTCTGGCACGAAGAAGCCGTCCTCGACGAAGGTCCTGGACTCCGCGTCGAATTCGCGTGTCACGACCGCGTCCCCTCCGCCCCGGGACAGGCGTACCAGACACTTCGCGTATTCGGGCGGCAGGCAGGACCTGCCCTTGTACACCCAGTTTTCGCTTTCCTCTTCTGCCAGGGCGTCTACGTCGAGCACCGTCTCCCACTCCGGGCTGTCCGTCGCGTAGGAATCCAGCGTCGTGCGCCGCCAGACCCCCCGCACGTTGTCCTCGTCCTGCCAGAAGTTGTGGACCATGCCGCCGAAGTAACTGCCGTACGGGATGCGGTCGGAAGCCTCGTAGATCGCGAGGGCCTCCTCTCGCAGCGGCTCGTACCGTTCGTCTGACTGGAGCCGTTCCAGGGAGTGTTCGTTCTGATCCGACACCCAGGCGAGGGCGCGGTCGCCGTCCACTTCCTCGAGCCAGATGTACGGGTCGTCCGCGTCGCCGGCAGAGGTCGTGGAAGCCGTGGAGGAGTCGGTCGACTCGCTTCGATCCCCGCAGGCGGTCACGCCCACGCTGACCAGAACCAGAATGAAGGGAAGAGTGAGAGTCGTCAGAATCGAGCCGCGGGCCGACGGAAATCTCGAATACATGGTGCCTCGCTGTGTGAGGTTGTCCGGACAGCTTACAGCGCCGTTGAAGACGCCGGAAGAGGAGGGGCCTCAGCGCGTAGTCAGCGACGCGCGTCCGGGCCGGTCCGGTCCTAGAACAGCCTCCACACCGATTCGGCGGGCTTTCCGGACTTGAAGCGCTCGTAACGCGTGCACAGCGGCAGCAGGATCAGGAGGCCGATCGCCCAGATCAGGTACATGACGCCGAAACCGGTTCCGTGCCGGAACGGAAGACCCATCAGCATGTACAGCCAGATGTGCAGGATATAGAAGAACAGCGCGGTGCGGCCGAACGTGAGCAACCAACCACCGTAACGCTCGACCAGCGGCGTGATCCATTCGAACAGGCCGATGAGGAGCAGATTGGTTCCTACCGCGAACGACAGGAATACGATACTCGGCGGGTACTTCGTCATGTTCAGGAAGTTCATCAACCCGTCGCCGTCCCACGGGTGCGTATTCCCGAAGCCGCCGATCAACCGGAGAGCGATGAACAGACCCACGAGGCCGAGTCCGGCGAGCGGCACGAGCCGCAGCGTCCGGTCCCGGTCGCGCGACAGCGCCTTCCCGAACGCCGCGCCCAGGAGTGTCACCCCGAGCCAGGGAACGATCGGGTACATGACGAGGAGAATCCCGGTTTGACCAGGCGCAAAGGTGAGGCGCAGCAACGGAGAGAACGGAACGCGCGCCATCTCCGGCCCGGGAACCATGGCCTGCGACAGTACGATGGCTCCGATCCCCGCGAGCCCGAGGGCCCAGCCCGGGAGCTTCTGTAGCAGGCCGACGATGATCAGCGCAGCACCGAGCGCGGACAGGACGGCCAGCACGAGCATGAGCGGCCCGGGTTCACCCGGGATCGATGGCCGGAAGAACCAGGCGTCCGGATACGGAACCACGGAACCAATGATCCACGCCGGATTCTCCAGCACCTGCTGCACGAGGAGCAGAACGATGCCTCGCACGACGAAGTGCCGTGCGATTCTGGCCTCCGACCATCCGCGCTGGCGTCTCGATTCCCCGAACAGGACGATGCCTGCGCCCATGAGCAGGAAGAAACCGGGCGCACAGAGGTGCGATATGTGCCGGGTGAGAAACGAAGCCCAGTTCGGGTGGACCGGAAGCGGCAGGCCCCAGAACTCACCCGGGTGATGCTTGGCCACGAAGAACGCGGCGTGATCGATGGCCATGATGACCATGATCAGGCCGCGCTGCGCGTCCAGGGACAGGATGCGGGACCGCGGTACCGCATCGAGCTGTGCGACTGGCATCCTGGCTAATCTCGAGGTTCGGATGGAACGGACCGTCTCTTGCCCCACATTCAAGGCTACACGGTAACCGAATCCGGGTCCTGGTCGGAAGGTCGTGCGATTCAGAATACCGGGCGCTCTAAGATTCGTAGCGATGTAAATGTTTGTGTTCCAGACATTTATACTGAAACAAGACATTTTCTTTACGATGTCGAGTTCCGCTCGTCCTACTGTCGCGAAGCACTGATTCGAGCCACGCCGGAGGATCTGATGAGACAATTTCGCCCAATTCTGGTCTCCCTGATCGCGGCCCTTGCCGCCCAACTCGTGCCCGCCACAGGCTTCGCCCAGGGGACGCAGTCAGCCGAGGTTCCGATTCCGTTCACGCGCCACGTCCTCGACAACGGCCTGACGCTGCTGGTGCACGAGGATCACAAAGCGCCGATCGTGGCCGTGAACGTCTGGTATCACGTGGGCTCGAAGAACGAGCCCGCCGGGCGGACGGGGTTCGCGCACCTGTTCGAGCACCTGATGTTCAACGGCAGCGAAAACGTGGACACGGACTACTTCGAGGTGCTCGAGCCGCTGGGCGCCACGGACCTGAACGGCACCACGAACATGGACCGGACGAACTACTTCCAGAACGTCCCGACCTCAGCCGTGGACCTGGCCCTGTGGATGGAGTCGGACCGGATGGGTCACCTGCTCGGTGCGGTCGACCAGGAGCGGCTGGACGAGCAGCGAGGTGTCGTCCAGAACGAGAAACGACAGGGCGAGAACCAGCCTTACGGGCGGGTGTGGACCGAGATCTACGGGAGTACGTACCCTGCCGGACATCCCTACTCACACTCGGTCATTGGCTCGATGGAGGACCTCGACGCGGCGAGTCTCGAGGACGTACACGAGTGGTTCCAGACGTACTACGGACCGCAGAACGCGGTCCTGGCCATCGCCGGTGACATCGACGTGGCCACGGCGATCAGCAAGGTCGAGAAGTACTTCGGTGATATCCCGCCGGGTCCGCCGATCGCGCGGCACGAGACCTGGATCGCTCCAAGGACCGGAGAACATCGCCACGTAATGCAGGACCGCGTCCCGCATGCCCGTGTGTACATGGTCTGGAACGTTCCGGAGTGGAGGTCGCAGGATCTCACGCTGCTGAGTCTCGCCGGGAGCGTTCTCGCGTCCGGTAAGACCTCGCGGCTCCACAAGCGCCTCGTGTACGAGGACCAGATCGCGACGAATGTCTCAGCGTACACGAGTTCTCGTGAGATCGGCAGCTATTTCGTGATCAACGCGACGGCGCAGCCGGACGTGGACCTGTCGGTCGTCGAGACGACCTTGCGCGAGGAGTTCGACCGGTTCCTGGCCGAAGGTCCGACTGCCGAGGAACTGCAGCGTGTGAAGACGCAACGTCGCGCTTCCTTCCTGCGGGGAATCGAGCGGGTGGGAGGATTCGGAGGGAAGTCGGATCGGCTCGCCCAGGGCGAGGTGTACGCCGGCGACCCGGCGTTCTATCTGACGCAGAATGAATGGGTCGAGAGCGCCACCGCAGAGGAGGTCCAGGATGCTGCGCAGCGCTGGTTGTCCGATGGCGTATTCACGATGGAAGTGCAGCCTTTCCCTGAACTGATGGCGTCGGAGACCGGTGCGGACAGGTCGGCGCTGCCGGTCGTCGGAACCGCCCCGATTCCGGAGTTTCCGCAGGTGCAGCGGGCCACCCTGTCAAACGGTCTCGAGGTGGTGCTCGCGGAGCGGTCTGACCTGCCGCTGGTCCGAATGCAGCTGCTGGTGGATGCCGGCTTTGCCGCCGATCCGGTGACGCGGCCCGGCCTCGCCAGTATGACCGCGAACATGCTGGATGAGGGAACGGCGAATCGATCGTCACTGGAGATCAGCGAGGAGCTCGCCCTTCTCGGAGCGTCGATCGGATCCGGCGCGAACCTCGATCTGAACACCGTGTC
Source organism: Gemmatimonadota bacterium (assembly GCA_039585935.1). Taxonomy (GTDB): domain Bacteria; phylum Gemmatimonadota; class Gemmatimonadetes; order Palauibacterales; family Palauibacteraceae; genus Carthagonibacter. The sequence goes on along the minus strand of JBDGUY010000077.1, from coordinate 4,004 downwards.
CCTGTCTGCCTTGAAGTCCAATCTCGACCCGTCACTCGACTTGTTCGTAGACGTGGTCCGGAATCCTTCATTCCCGGAATCCGAGCTCGAACGCCAGCGCCGACAGCGCCTGGCGGGAATCCAGCAGGAGGTGGCACAACCGATGGGAAGAGCCATGCGGGAACTGCCACCACTCCTGTACGGCACCGGTCACGCCTACTCCCAGCCATTGACCGGCTCCGGAACGGTGGCTTCGGTCCAGGCGATGACCCGCCAGGATCTGCAGGGCTTCCACCAGACCTGGTACACGCCGGACAATGCCACGCTGGTCGTGGCCGGCGATGTGACTCTCGCAGAGCTGGTTCCACAGCTCGAAGCCAGGTTCGGGGGCTGGCAGCCGGGCAGTGCGCCTGCGAAGAATCTCTCCGTGGTCTCGGCTCCGACTGCAGTAGAGGTGTTCATTCTCGACAAGCCGGGTGCACCGCAGTCCGTAGTACTCGCCGCGCAGCTCATTCCGCCGACGGCGAATCCCGACGAGGTGGCGTTCGAAACGATGAATACGGTACTCGGCGGGGCGTTCATATCCCGGATCAACATGAATCTGCGAGAGGACAAGCACTGGTCGTACGGGGCGCGCAGCTTTGCGTGGGATGCCGCCGGCCAGAGGCCCTTTGTGGTGTATGCCGCAGTGCAGACTGACAAGACGGCCGAGTCGCTGCAGGAGATCCGAAACGAGATCGAGGCGATCCGAGGACCGCGTCCGGTAACCGAGGACGAGCTGACGAAGGCCGTGGACAACATCACCCTGTCCCTTCCCGGCAGCTGGGAGACGATCAATTCCGTAAACGGGTCCCTGACGGAGATCGTGCGGTTCGGGCTCCCGGACGACCATTTCGACACCTATGCCGAGGCGATCCGCGGGGTCTCGTCGGAGGACGCGAGTGCCGTAGCGCGTAAGTTTCTCGACCCCGACAGGATGGTGTGGGTCGTGGTCGGAGATCGAGCCGAGATCGAGGACAAGATCCGTGAATTGGGCTTCGGTGAGGTCAGGGTGTTGACGGAAGACCTGGCGCCCGAGCCGATCGCGATGGCGAACTGAAGGCTCTTTCGCCCGTCTGACCGCTCCCCTCACGTGAAGCGCCCGGTCGCGAGGACCGGGCGCTTCGTCGTTTCATCGACGAACGACGAGTCGTCGGACTCGATGCCAGGCCACTCGCGTGCTATATCGAATGCGGAGACGGATGAGAACACGTGTCGCAGGAGCGCATGGACAGTGACAGCGAAGCGAGACGGATACCGAATCCTCGTGGCGGCTGGAGTGCTTCTGCTTCTCGTCGCCGTTCCCGGTTCCGCCCAGGTGCGCTTGCTCGGTCCGCCGGAAGCGGAGCGGCCTGTCCCGGTCGGCGTGGGATTCTACCTGACGGATATCGTCGAGGTCGACGACGGTCGGAAGACGTTCGAGTTCGAGGGAGTCCTCACTCTCAGCTGGTATGATGAGCGGCAGCGCTTTGATCCGGTCGAGGAAGGGACGACTGAGAAGGTATACCAGGGGGATTACCAGTTCTCGGAGCTGGCCACCGGATGGTGGCCCCAGCTGGCGCTGCGGAACGAGTCGGGTCATTACCAGCGGCAGGGCATGGTTCTCCGAGTCCTGCCCGACGGCAACATCACGTACGTGGAAGAAATGCAGGCCGTGGCGGAGGTACCCATGGACCTGCACCGGATTCCGTTCGACCGGCAGACGTTCGAAGTCGTGTTCGAGGCCCTGGGTTTCGATGCGTCAGAGGTGCTGCTTGCGGCGGATCCGGAGCAGACCGGCGCCAACGCCGGAATCAGCGTGACTCAGTGGAAGATGGATTCGCTCACGGCGGAAGATCGGACATACCGGGCGCATTTCACGTCTGGTCGTGAAGAGGCAAGATCGGCGGTGGCATTCGAAATCCCGGTCCACCGCAGCTCGGGATTCCTGCTTCGAATCATAGTACTTCCACTCCTGATTCTGGTGGGTCTGAGCTGGTCGGTATTCTGGATGGACGCGGAGTCGCTCGGCGATCGGATGTCGATTTCGTTCGTCGGCATTCTCACCGTCGTAGCGTTTCAGATCGTCGTGTCCGACATGCTGCCTCGAATCCCCTACTTCACGATCCTCAGCAGTTTCCTGTTGATAAGTTATCTGACCCTGGTAGCTGGAGTGCTCGTCAACCTCAGGGTCGGAGCGCTGGACCGACGGGGCGACCAGGTCGTGGGGAATCGACTGGACAGGAGCTGCCGCTGGATGTTCCCCCTCGGGTATGCCTCAGCGATCGCCGTCATGGTGGGATACTACTTCATTCGCTACTGAGGAGGGGTGAGGGCAGCGGCGTCTCGGCCATCACGTCGGCGATCGAGGTCGTCCCGAAGAACGCTTCGGTCTGCTGCTTGATCACTTTCCAGCTCTCATGTGCGCCACACGGATATTCGTCCGAACATTCTGGACGCCCGAGCACGCAGCGCTTTGGCTCGTTGGCGGGCGCGAACGGGCTGATGATCTCTCCCAGCATGACGCTCGCCGGGTCACGGCTGAGCGAGACGCCGCCTCGACGGCCTCGCTCGGAGGCGACGAGTCCCTGGCGAGTCATCTGGTGCAGGATCTTGGACAGATAGTTGCGGGGGATTCCCGTGGTCCGAGCCAGTTCAGAGGTCCGGAGCGGCCCGTCAAGATAGCTGCGCCCGAGAAACACGGCCGCGCGTAGCGCATATTCCTGCGTCCTCGATAGCAAGTCTTCTCCCGTTTCTCTCTTTACTGCGCTCTACACGCCCTGGAGACGCTCCACCAGTCGATCGAGTGCTCCGTAAGCTGCTCTTATGTCGGCGGGTATGATACGAACCGGCGGCGGATAGCGGAACAGACGGTTTCTGTAGGCCGCGAGCACCAGCAGGTCCGACTGATCGGAGGCGTCCAGCGCCACGCCGATCGCCGACTGCGCCGACACGCGGGACCGGCGACAGGAAAACCTGCGGTCCTCCCAGCCACGATGCATGCTCGGGCTGACGCACTCGAGACTCTCGTCGCTGAGCAGGTCGACGATGTCGTGAAACTGCAGGGTATGCGGAATCGTCATGCCGTCCCGGTGCGGCTCGACCTCGGGGCTCGGAAGCTCGAGTTGCAGACCGATGGTGGCGGGGAAGCGATCGCGAATCGGCTGAAGCAGACGGATCACGAAGATCTCGGCCGCGTGCAGGCCCAGGTCGAGGGACTCGCACAGCGCCACGATATCGTCGTCTGCTGCCGAGCGGGCAGCCTGGGCACCTGACCACAGGCGCGTCGCTTCTTCCAGCAGGTCCAGCTCGATGATTTCCGGAAGTCCGGACATGATTACTTCCCCGGTTCGCTGGTGAACTCGGTGCTCGATTCGATCGGAACGTGGCACTGCCGGCACCGGGTGCGCTCGGGATGATCCGTCCGGATCCCTTCTCGCGCCCCGGGGCCGTCATGGCACGCCGCACAATTCTCCCTCATCAGGACCCGGTGCGGGATCCTGGGCGGCGCTCCGCGCGTCGCCCGGTCGCCGGCCGCGAGATCCTGCGGGAGGCCCTCGTACGATGTGGCGACGAACAGGCCGTCCGTTGCCACGGGCACATGGCACTGCCGGCAGCGAATGGTCCCACCGGCGTAACGCGTGTCCACGTGCGGAGAGGCCGGCGCGAATCCGACGCCGGATACCGAGCGACCGCGATGTGTGTGACAGTTGGAGCAATTGGCGCCGAAGCTGTCGTGCGGGATCGTGGGCGGTGCGCCGTCGTAGGCCCGGCGTTCGGCCCGAACGGCGGCAGAGGACTTGAGCGCTCCCTCGTGGTCCGGGACCTCCACAGTGCTCGAATCGCCGCACCCTGCAGCGACGATCGCAGCGATGACGACCAGCGTGACCTGTGCGCGCATCACGCACGCTCCAGTCGAACCGCGCATTTCTTGTAGTCCGGTTCCTTGGAGATGTTGTCCATCGCGTCGAGCGTCAGGACGTTCGGCAGTCGCGACTCGTCGAAGA